>JAFYMD010000080.1 GCA_017556785.1 Clostridia bacterium
ACAATTCTGTTTGTAACTGTAGTAATTCCAGTTCACCGTCTAAAAATTCCACCCCCACTTGGTTGGTCTTGCCTGCTTGCAAGGGTACGGTAAAGGTGGCGGTAGAGGGGGAATATATCGTGCCGGGCATTACGTTGACTCCCCCGTAGTTTTTGCCGTTGACCAGCAGGGTGAAGGAACAAGGCTTGCCAATACGCGAGCAGGTAAAGGAGAGTACTGCTCGTCCGCCTTTGCCACCGTCAATCTTTTTCAGCTGTACAAATTGCCCTTCTTGCGAGATCTTCGCCGCCTGTTCTCCTGCTGTTGCACCACCACCCAAACGGGCGAGCAGGGGAGAGTAGGTATGTGATTCTCCTTTTAACGTAGGTTCCCCCGCAGGAGATACAGGAAAGTTGGTTTGTTCAACGGGTAAAATCTTTCCTTGTTCGTCAAAAAACAGTTCGTCTACGCAAACACTACGCAACCATTCGTCCCCCGAAATAGCGCAGTTGTGATAAAAACAAAACCATCGCCCGTTCATTTCGGTTACCGAACCATGGGTAGTACCGCTTCCCGTGGGGGCAAGATAAGCTCCTTTACTTTCCCATGGCCCAAACGGATTGGCGGCAACCGCATAGCACATACGGTTTTTGCCCGGGTGATTGTCGGGGTAACTCATATAATATAGACCATTTCGCTTAAATACCCATGGCCCTTCGTGATAGTCAGCCAGACCTTCTAACACATGAATTTCACCAATGGGTGTAATCATATCGTCAGCCAGTTCAATACAAAATGCCTTGCCGCAACCGCCGTAATATAAATAATTACGACCGTCATCGTCAATGAACAGGCAGGGATCAATCATGCCATCGCCCCCAATGCCCTCTACGTAGCCCAAGACCTTGAAATCTTTGGCAGGATGCTCGGAAACTGCCACAAAGGTTTGAAAATTGGCGTACCAAGGATCTTGGTTGGGATGTGGAAAGTAAAAATAGTATTTCCCATTTTTATATACGCAGTCGGGTGCCCACATAAAATCGCCGTGGGGCAGACCTTGTTCCACGTCATCGGAACTTAAGATTTCCCCTTCGTCCCGCCATTCCACCAAATCGGAGGAAGAAAATACGTGGTAATGGTCCATACTGCCAAACAAACTGTTTCCCCCTTTGGGATAGCAGTCGTGTGAACAATAAATATACATTCTTCCGTCCGGCCCCAACCGTGCCGACGGATCGGCGGTATAAATAGAGGTGATGATCGGGGTAGCAATTTGGGTGGGAAAATCGAAATTCATCTTCATGCCAAACACTCCTTTCGTGCGCGTACACATACATATTTTACTACAAAATGTGTTTTCTGTCAATATCATGAAATTATGGCTTGTTTTTGTGCGGATTTGTCTTGCTTTTTCCCTCAAGATTGTTTATATTGTAGGTAGAAGTTGTCCGCAAAGGAGTTATAAAAATGAAAAATTATGCCAATTCCGATAAGAGAAAACGATATTGCTTAAACGGAATCTGGGAGTTTGCCTGTGGCAATAACGGCTTAGATTCCCTTCCTCAAACCTATGAGTCGGTAGGAATCAAAGTACCGTCCCCCTATAACGTCAACGGCTTTATGCCATCCTATTACCGTGAGTTTTGCGGGGAAAAGGCTTATGTGCAAGGTGGCGATTTTCGCCTGTACCCCGAATATCCCCCTCATTGGGAAACTGCTCAATGCGGATTTTATCATCGCATGGTTCAAGTTCCTGCCGAAGCCGTTGGTAATCGCATTTTTTTGCGGTTTGAAGC
This sequence comes from Clostridia bacterium, assembly GCA_017556785.1. Lineage (GTDB taxonomy): Bacteria > Bacillota > Clostridia > Oscillospirales > Acutalibacteraceae > UMGS1484. Next base: position 1,776 of record JAFYMD010000080.1, read on the forward strand.
GGTAGCATTTCATTGTAAATTTTACTTAAACGGACAATTGCTTGCCGAAACCATGGAGGGCTTTTTACCCATTGAGTTGGAAATCACCGATTATGTTCGCTTTGATGCGGAGAACGAGTTGGTGGTGGCCTGCGAATCGGCAGGATATTTGACCTATAAAGGCAAAGACGGTCGCAATCGTCTGGATTACCCCAAGGGTTCTTTTTGGGGTGAACACGTGGCAGGTATTTGGCAAGACGTTTGGCTGGAAATTCGTCCCCAAGCCTATTTGACCGACGTGCATATCGTTACCGATGTAGATACACGCACCTTGACCGCTGCTGTTACCGCCAACGGGGCAGAGGATTGCGGTTTGGAATTGCTTTTGAAACGGCACAATACCCAACAACAACCCCATTCCATTGCGAACGCTGACCTTGTGGGACCCCTTACTTGGCAATGGCAAGAAGGCGAGGTTGATTTGTGGGATTTTGCTCAGCCCAATTTATATGACTTGGTTACCCGTTTGGTGAAAAACGGAAAGATCGTTGACGAAACCGTAACCCGTATTGGCTTCCGTACCATGAAAGCGGTAGGGGAAAAATTTGTGTTAAACGGTCGCCCCATTCAACTGAAAAGCGATGCTTGGCATTATCTTGGCTACACCATTCAAACGCCCGAATATGCTCGCGCTTATTACCAAATGGCTTTGGATGCCGGGGTGAATATTATTCGCTTGCACGCTGAACCGTTTCCTGAATTCTTTTTGGACATTGCCGACGAAATGGGTATGTTGATCGTGTCAGAATCGGCGGTATGGGCATCTCATTGCCAATTTAGTTATAGTCCTGCCTTTTTTGAAAACTGCAAACAACACTTGGTAAATATGGTTTTGCGAGACCGAAATCATCCCAGCGTGGTGATGTGGAGTCCCGAAAACGAATGTATTCCTGCCTATATGTTTTGCGGGTCGGATTATATTACCTCTATCCCCGAGCTGGAAGAACAAGTATATGACTTTTTGAAAATCATTTACGATTATGATACTACGCGGCTGATTAGTTGCGACGGTTCGGGGGATTTGGGCGGTCGATTACCGGTGAACTCCCTTCACTATCCCCATTATGAATGTCATACCCGTCGAGGGAAACCCATTACCATTGGGGAAATGGGCAGTATGTATTATTCCACCCCCGATACCGTTTCCCGTGAACACGGCGGCAAAACTCTGAACAGCTTTGACGGTCGCTTGGAAGCGGTAGGCAAAGATGCTTACCACGATTTGATCGGTCAACGAAAATGGGCTTCGCAAATTTGTATTTTTAATATGATTTGGTATGGCTTAAAACCTATACCATTTACCGATCGTACCTTGACTTATGAGGATTACACTACTCCGGGAATCAAACCCTCGCGCATTCCCCCCTATATGCGTACCCTCAATGCAGGGGCGCAGGCAGATTTGCCCGATTATATTCCCAACATTGTTTGGGAAATGACCAAAGATGCTTACATTTCCACCCGTACCTTTGCCGAAGACGTTCCCAAAACGGTGGCTAAGGGACAATCGGTTGAATTTTTCCTTTCCACCTTTAACGATTGGCGAGAAGCAGGGGATTTTACCCTGCAAATTGATCTTGAGCAAGGAACGGTGACGAAGCATCAAGAAATCGAATTTTCGTTGGACGCTTGCACCTATCGGGAAGATACCGTTGCCTTTGTGCCATCTGTTTCGGGAACCGCCATATTGCGCTTGAGCTTGTGGTCCGGAGAGCAAAAAATCCACAGTTGTTCTTACGAAATGGAAGTGGTGGACGTTGCCGCTTTGCAGACCGAGTTTGAACAAACCGGTGTTGTGGTGGTGACCGAAGGAGAATTACCGCAAGGGGTACCGGTGCTGGATTGCCGTCGCGTCGCTCCCTATGACCAAACCATGAAAGTAGTTTCCCAACAACATTTCTTTATGGGCGATGACGTGTTTGCTTATCCAAAGGCAGTTTCGTGCTATTCCTTTGACGAATGCCTTTGCTTTGGCGGTGTACCTTGCTTAAACGACGGAAAAGGTACGGCCATTGCCATGGACTTGACCTGCGCGGGAGAATGGCGTATGGTGTGCGGGCTTGACCTGTCAGCAGAGGATGCCGTAACAGCAAAAATTCGCTTGGCTTTGGCAAAGCGGTTGCAAGGCTCTTCTGTGCTAACTCCCAAAAAACCCTATTATTTGGGAGCACCCGATACCAATATAACAGCGTTGCTTGGTGAATTGGGGTGCGATTATGAGCCCATTACCACCGAACAATTGCAAACTATGCTGACCGAGCCAAATGAGCGGTTGCTGATGATTGACGGTAGTAGCGGATTTGATGCCTTCCATTGGTTTTCTCATAATAATTTTAAAAACGTTTTGCTCACCGACCCGCAATTCGTTCCCAAACTGTTTGTCAATGACTTGGATTTGCTTAGTCGGAATTTGTACCAGTTGCAAATCAAAGGAGAAGGAAAATCCTTGTTGGGATTGGATTCCAATGCATTGTATGGTTTAGAGCCCAATCGTGAACAAATTTTGGCACCTAAGGTGTGGCAAGCAAAGCAAGAAACCAATGAAATTTTGCTGGGTACCCCCAATATTGATTGGCGTATGTGGAATCACAATGCCGAACCGCTGAAAACGGTGGCAATTTTGCGTGGGGAACAACGGGATGAAAGTCGTACCGCCGCATTGTTGCGCCATACCTATGCAGGGAGCGACTTGTACCTTTCTACCCTTTCTACCGACGTTGCTTCGGATAAAGCCAAGCACATCTGGGCACGGGTATTGTCTCGGTTGGGTGCAAAACTCACCATGCGCCAAAGTGATGAACGGAGTCGTTTGTTGTATTCGGCTATGTATGCCGGCGGCGTGCGTAAAATGCTGACCCGTGCTATGGTGCAAGGGGAAGATTTAACCCTGGTACAACCGGGACTCAATCGCATTGAACAAGGACACGCTTGGTGTATTGCCCACGATGGTGAGAAGGAAAATGCCGTGTATGCTGTATACGTTACTTCTCCCCAAGACCGACGGGATTTGCTGATGAACCCCGACTACATTGATATGCATTTGACCGCCCAAAGCACAGCACAGGTGTATGTACATGGCGAATTGGTGGGAGAAGGTACCGATTTTGACCTGACTGGTCTGCCGCTTCAGGGGGGCGTGAACTGCTTGGTGGTGGCAATTGCCGGTCGCAGTACCATGCCTAACATTACCTTCAAACGGTCGGCCGGAATGCCCTTGGATCTGACCTATGGATTGTCTGACGGGAAACAAAAACCGCTGTCTATGGCAGAGACAACCTTTACCGCCACCCATAATGGCGGCGGTGCTTCCCAGGCCAACCACACCATTGAGCATTATTGGTCCACCAATCAGGTGCAACAAAAAGGAATGCGGCTGTGTTGGTCTTTCCCCACGCAGGTAACCGCAGGGGCATTGTGGTTTGCGTCTTTCCGTTATGACAACCAAAACAGCGTGGCTTGTCCCGCTCGGTTTCAATTGTTGGCAGGGGATACCGAAACAGACCTCGAAACCATCTATGTTTCTTTGCCCGAAGGACAAATGAGTTATCCCGGTGGTCGGGTGTATCTGGAATTTGACAAACCCGTTACCGCAAAGTATTTTGCCATGGAGTTAACCGAAGACGCCACCAAAGAGTGGCTTATGTCAGACGTAACGCTGCTTGGATAAATAACGAACCCAATCGCCCGATATTTCCTATCGGGCGATTTGCTTTTTTGTGTTATTGCAATTCCATTGTTTGTAAACG
>JAFYMD010000081.1 GCA_017556785.1 Clostridia bacterium
GGCGCACGATAAAACCAAAGATTAACCGTTTGCTCCTGTTGCTCTAAACTATAAAAGCGAAGAATCATTTCTTTTTTGTCGGTGTTTTCGGGGGTTTTAATACCCGAAACTACAACCTTACCGTCAACCCTCATAAATTGACCTTCACAGGGCAAATCACCCTTGTGGGGGCAAACAGAGGTATATGGCAATGGATGTAAAAATCCCAAGGCGGCTTTTTGAATTTCTTGCCGATCCGGCGGTAAAACACCAATCGCTACCTTTTGATAATGCAAGCCAACTTCGGGTAAATGATCGGGAATGGATGTTGCCCGCAACAAGGTAACACTTAAGGTATTGTTTTCGTTGTGATATGCCCCTTGCGTATTACACAATACCGCTACGCCACATTGATCCCCATTTGGCGCATATGCAAAACTGCGAGCAGGTACGTCATGTGGCAAAGCTTGGCGCTCCGCCACACCAAGGGGAACGTCATACCAAGCAGTATCCGCCTGATAGCTCAACGGCACACGGAATCGCAAGGTTGGAATCTCTTGACCGTGAAAGCCATTTTCACGCCAATCCGTTTTAATATTAAACTGCAAAAGAGAGGATTCGGCCGGCAAAGATACACACACGTGAATACGGGTGTCGCCATATTCCAAATCATAATCAATCGATTGATCTACCGCAGAAGAAAAGCCCCGATCGGCAATATAAGTCTTAGCAACCTGATTGATATTTTCAATTTTCACCGGAGAACCTTCGCTCCACGCATTTGGCATATGAATGCGACTACTTTCGGCATAATACTCAAAATACGCCGCCTTTTCCCGAATCAGTTCTTGTCCACCGTCCTTTTCCACCAAAGAAATCAAACACATATCTCGGTCAAATTCAGCGCGAATTTTTTGATTTTCCAACACAAGAGAGGGAAAATATTCAATACGTTGATTTTGATTCCCGATCTCACCGTCGTGTAATCCAATGTTTTTCACGTCGCCTTCCTTTACAACGACAGTTGTCACACCATAAGCGGGTACCGAAACCAAAACCGACAACTCTACCCGTTCGTGCCCCCAATAATGGCTTTGTCCCGAATGCTTAAACGTAAGGTCGGTCCCGTCAACCGATTGACAAACCAGTCGCGACAAATCTCCTTGCCAATCCCACAACATAAGATTCGTTACCTCTTTGCGGTCAAAAGCAGTTAGATTAAACACATGATAAATCCGTGTTTTCCCTCTGCCATATTCGGCGGTGGTATGAAATGCAAAATCTTGCAACGCACTACCAAAACCGCCCCCTGCACCTTCAGATCGGGTCAGTTTATCGCCGTCACATATAAATGCCGAAGAATCAATTGCCTCAGCGAGCGATAAAATACCCGCAGTCAAGCCGGCACTGGTATAAGACAGAGCTTCTTGATACAAGCCCATGGCATAGTGGCGACCATCTCGCATACAAGAGCCCGGTAAAATATCGTGGAATTGGTTAAACATAACCCTCTGCCAAGCCTTGGCAAAAGTTTTGGTTTTTGGCTCGCCGTTACCAAATACCACCGACATAGCCGACATGGTCTCACCAATGTATAACCGATCTTCGCACAGTCGGTTTCCTGCTTTGATTTCAGATTGTGACGAATAACAACCGGTAAAAATATAGTTGCGTTCTTGATCTAACACAGGCAACTGGTCTTGCACCTGCGCCAATTCGTCAAAAAACTTGTCAAAACGGCTAAATACAATGGTCGGTGCAATGGGCCATTGTTGTAACTGTTGAATCAACTCAATATCACGGCGAGAAGGGCCACCGCCATGGTCCCCTACCCCATATACGCGCAAAGAAACTTTTGCACCGTAACGATTACAAAGCGTGGGAACATTTTCAATAAAATACTCATTTAACACAGCATTGTAAAAATATGGGTCTTGGTAGCAAAGTACCGTTGCACCCGTGGGGGCTTGATACCGATAAGCATATTCATTTTCCTTGCCGCGACAATGGTAATAGTATTTAATTTCACCGCTATTTAAAATTTCAGGCACAAACGCAGAATGCCCAAAAGTATCGGGCTCAAAATCCAGCGGTAACTGCTCAGAGGTTAACCCGAATTTTTCTTTCAGATATTGTTTGGAGTACAAATGGTGGCGCAAAAGACTTTCACCTGAAGGCAGGTTTTTGTCTGCCTCGGTCCAAGTGGAGGCGGTAACCTCCCATCTACCCTCTTGTACACGTTTGCGAATCGCCTCAAACAAATCGGGGTCATATTCTTCACAGATTTGGTAGGTCGAAACCTGCGATTGAGAAAAAACAAAGTCAGGATATTCTTCCATCAACCGCAACATGGTACGAAAGGTGTCTAACGTCAAGTTAACCGTTTCTTGGTATCCCCATTGCCAGTTCATGTCAATATGTGCGTGTGCCGCCATATGCAATGTATATGATTTTGCGGTTTCGCTCATGGGCATTAAGGTTTCTTCAAACACTTGCGTCAATGTGTTGTCAATTACACCATAGGTATCAATGCGTTCCAGCACTTGATCGCAGGCAGTATGCAACAAATCGTCGAACACGCCGTTTTCCACCGAAGAAAGACGAAACGCAAATCGCAATTGGGATTTCAGTCGGTGATCGGCAGAAGGTGTTTTAAGAATTTTATCAATTTTACTTTTTAAAGTCATGATTTTTCGCCCCCAAGGAACAAGAATAATCTTTAAGTTAACTCTATCAAAAATCACTTAAACTGTCAAGAAAATTATTGTGTAACCAATAAATTTAGGTCTTGCAATTAACGAAAAAATTTAGTAAAATATTTAAGAGGTGAAATGTATGAAATACATTGTTTTATTATGTGACGGAATGGCGGATGAGCCTATAAAAGAATTGGGCAACAAAACGCCGTTGGAATATGCTGATACTCCTAATATGGATGCCCTTGCTCCTCACTCCGAAATTGGGTTAGCCAAGACCGTACCTGATGGTATGTCTCCCGGTAGTGACGTTGCCAATCTTTCGGTAGTAGGTTACGACCCTGCCGCTTATTATACCGGTCGTTCCCCTCTGGAAGCCGCAAACATGGGCATTGTGCTGGGTGACAACGACGTTGCCATGCGTGCCAATTTAGTTACTTTGAGTGATGAACCCAATTTTGCCGACAAAACCATGGTGGACTATTGTGCAGGCGATATTTCTACTGCCGAAGCCAAGTTGTTGATTGAAGCGGTGCAAGAAAAAATGGGCACCGATATTTACAGTTTTTACCCCGGTGTCAACTACCGTCATTGTCTTGTTTGGAAAGACGGCACGGTGGACATTGGCACTTTAACTCCGCCCCATGACATCAGCGGTAAAGTAATTGGCGCTTA
>JAFYMD010000082.1 GCA_017556785.1 Clostridia bacterium
TCAGGCAAACCCCAAAAGCATCGTTTTCTTGCAAGCTGACAGTACCGATTTGGTTTGCCACGGCAGTTGTGCGATTGTAATGGAACATCAACGGTTGGTTGAATTAAAAAAATAACGTATCGGGATTGAAAAACGTCGAAATATGTTATATAATATTATATTACCATTTTCCAAGGAGGAAATCCTATGTTTTGGATCATTGACCTTATTTTATTGGTAATTTTAGGCCTTGCCACTTATATCGGTTATAAAAAAGGTATTATAAAAATGTTGTTGTCCTTTGCTTTGATTTTAGTAGCATTGGTTTCGGCATTTCATCTTTCCGCCCCTGCGGCAGAAATAACCTATGACCTTTTGTTGGAAAAACAGGTTTCCGGCTCGGTAGACAAAGCCATGAAAAACCAAACCATGGAAACCGTAGATCAGGCGGTGGACAAATTCTTGTCGACCGGTTCGATCGGATTTATGGTAGGGACCGTCGACTACAATGCCGAGGGAGCGGCCGACACCGTAGTCGGGGATTCGGTTGCCGAGATTTCGCAAAATCTGAAAGACAACGTAGTACGTCCTCCCGCGGTTTTAATGCTTCGCGTGGTTTGCGCCTTTATCTTATTTTTGTTGATTTGGTTCATTCTCAGTTTCCTTTTGCGGTTGATCACTCGTTCCAAAAAGCTCCCGCTTTTCCGCAAAGCCAATCAACTGCTTGGCAGCATTATCGGTTTTGCCACAGGCTTGGCGATCTGTGTAGCAATTTGTGCAGTCATGGATTTGTCGCTAACCATTCCCTCGGTCAACCTGTTTGGCATTACCCCTCAAATCAAAGATCAAACCTTTGTTTATGATTTTTTAAGTTCTCTTTTTCTTGTTCACTAATCGGTAGGAGGCATCGTTGTGAAAAAATCGATTTTCACCATTCCCAATCTGCTTTCCTTTTTTCGGCTTTGTTTAATTCCGTTGATTGTGATTGCCTACCTTCGGGAATACTATCAAGAAGCCACCATTTTATTGGTGATATCCGGTGTAACCGACACCTTAGATGGCTTTATCGCTCGACATTTTCACCAAATTTCAGATTTTGGTAAACTCATTGACCCTGTAGCGGACAAGCTCACCTTGGCCGCAGTTGTCTTTGCGCTGTTGTTGCATCACAAGCAATTGTTGGTTACCATGGGCGTGTTGATCGTAAAAGAATCATTGTCTTTGATCGCCGCATATATATTATATCACCGCGGGGTACGTCCTTCCGAGTCCAAGTCCTTTGGTAAATTATCTACACTTTCGTTGTATCTGGTATCGTTTATTATTATGATTACCGATATTGCGGAGGTCACGTTAGCACCTTGGCTGATTTGGAGCATGGTAGGGCTGACCTGTCTATGCATGATTTTGGCTATGTTCCAATATTACCCCATTTATATCGGCATCATTCGCGGTAATTACAATATTGAAACTGAACAATTTGAAGGAGACCCGACTAAATGACACCTAAACTCTGCTCCCGTTGCAAAAAGCGTCCTGCTGTGGTATTTATCACCCGCATAGAAGGGGACAAATCCACGCCCGAAGGTCTGTGTTTACAATGCGCACGAGAACTAAATATAAAACCGGTTACCGACTTGCTGGAACGCATGAATCTTTCGGATGAAGATTTGGAAGCCGCCTCGGAGGAAATGGCCCACATGATGGAAATGATGGGCGATTCCATGGGCGATGATATGGACGGCTTTATGCCCGGCGGTGCGGCGACCTTTGATTTTATGAAAGAAATGTCGGCAACCGACGGTATGGCCGCCGACCAAGACGAAAAATCTGCCGACAATGAAAAGTCGGAGAAAAAGCAAAAAAACAAAAAAGCAAAAAAACGGAAATTTTTGGGATTGTACTGTACCGATCTTACCGCCCGCGCCAAAAACGGAGAATTGGACCGTATTATCGGGCGTGACCGTGAATTATACCGTGTTATTCAAATTCTGTGTCGCCGTTCCAAAAACAATCCTTGTTTAATCGGGGAACCCGGGGTAGGGAAAACCGCCATCGCCGAAGGCTTAGCACTTAAAATTGCGGCCGGTGACGTTCCTGCCAAATTGATCGACAAAGAGATCCATTTGTTAGACATGACTGCGTTGGTGGCAGGTACGCAATTTCGCGGACAATTTGAAAACCGCATAAAGGGCTTGATCGATGAGGTCAAAGCCGAGGGAAATATCATCTTATTCATTGACGAAGTACACTCGTTGGTGGGAACCGGCGACAGCGAAGGCTCCATGAATGCCGCCAACATTTTGAAACCCGCTCTTTCTCGCGGAGAGGTTCAGGTAATCGGTGCCACCACCTTTACCGAATATCGCAAACACATAGAAAAAGACAGCGCTTTGGAACGTCGTTTTCAACCGGTTAAGGTAGAAGAGCCCTCGGTGGAAGATACCATTGCCGTACTCAGTGGGATTCAAGAATATTACGAAGCGTTCCACAAGGTTACGGTACCAAAATCCATTATTTCTTCGGCGGTTATTTTATCCGAACGGTACATCAATGACCGTTTTTTGCCCGACAAGGCAATCGACCTGCTGGACGAAGCGTGCGCCTGTGCCGCCTTGCGAAATAAGGATGCTGACCGTTTGTTTATATTAGAGCGGGAACTTCTTGCCTTGCAAGAACAGTTGGAACAATTGAATCAACCCGAATCAGAGGATCAACAGGTTGACTATGAACAGATCGCCTTGGTCAAAACCAATCTTTCGCAAAAAGAGCACCAAGCCGAACAACTGCGAGCCGTCACCAAAAACAGCCGTGTAACCCAAGAAGATTTGGCACACGTAATCGAATTGTGGACCGGAATCCCCGCCGCCAAGATCAAAGAAAGCGATTTGAAACGCTTGGCATCCATCGAAGACCGATTGAAAGAAAAAATCATAGGCCAAGAGGAAGCCATTGCTTTGGTTTCCATGGCGGTTCGCCGTTCTCGGGTGCAGATCAGTCCCCGCAGACGCCCTGCCTCCTTTATTTTTGCAGGTCCTACCGGCGTTGGAAAAACCGAGCTGGTAAAAGTTTTGGCGGCTGAATTGTTTGATTCTCCCGAAACCTTAATTCGCTTGGATATGTCGGAATTTATGGAAAAACATTCGGTCTCTCGCATTATCGGTTCGCCTCCCGGATACGTCGGGTATGACGAAGCAGGGCAGTTGACCGAAAAAGTGCGTCGCAAGCCTTATAGCGTTTTGTTGTTTGACGAGATTGAAAAAGCACATCCCGACGTCATGAACATTTTGTTGCAGATCTTGGACGACGGTCACATTACCGATGCCCAAGGCCGCAACGTAAGCTTTGAAAACACGATCATTGTCATGACCACCAACGCAGGCAGTACCGGAAGCAATTCTTTGGGCTTTGGCAAAGATCAATCCACCGTTTCAGCCGAAAAAACCCACAAGGCTCTGCGCGAATTTTTGCGGCCTGAGTTTTTGGGGCGGGTAGACGAAGTGGTTTGTTTTGCCCCTTTGGAACAGATCCATTTTTCGCAAATCGCATTGCTTATGTTAAAGGAATTACAAGAATCCTTGGCCGACAAGGGGTACACCCTCACTTGGGACGAAGAATTACCCGCCGATTTGGCTGCGCAATCGTTTGGCGGCAACCGCGGTGCTCGTGATTTGCGAAACACGGTGCGTCGTCAAGTAGAAGACAAAATCGCCATGGCATTGATTGAACACGCCGATCAGCACGTCAGCGGATTTTGTTTGCACCGCAATGGCGTGGAAATTGTAAAATAATTCATTTTTGTTAGGGGATATGCAACATGGCAAATACCTTTGAAACCTTTGAGTCTAACGTTCGGTCTTATTGCCGTAGTTTTCCTGCGGTATTCGTTTCCGCAAAAGGAGGCGTACTGACCGACGACCAAGGCAAAACCTACATTGACTTTTTTAGTGGTGCCGGTGGTGTAAACTACGGGCACAATCACCCGTACATTAAACAAAAACTGATCGAATATCTGCAAAGCGATGGGATTATTCACGCGCTGGATATGTACACCCAACCCAAAGCGGAATTCATCGATTATTTTCAAACCAATATTTTGCAACCCAAGGGCTTGGATTACAAAATTCAGTTTACCGGTCCGACCGGTACCAACGCGGTAGAAGCCGCACTGAAATTGGCACGTAAATATACCGGAAGAACCAATATTTTTGCCTTTATGGGTGCCTTTCACGGTATGACCGCCGGCTCTCTTGCTTTGACTACCGACAGTTCCTCTCGCGCCGGTGCCGGTATGCCCCTGGGCGGTGTTACCCATATTCCCGCGCCCTATATGTATCCCCAATTGGACGTTATTTCCTACATGGAGACCTTAATTACCGATGACCACTCGGGTGTGGAAAAACCTGCCGCTATTGTGTTGGAAGCGGTGCAGGCTGACGGGGGCATATACCCCATGTCTGCCGAATTTTTGCAAAACCTCCGTGCTTTGTGCGACCGTCATGAAATTTTGCTGGTGATCGACGATATTCAAGCAGGTTGCGGACGTAGCGGCAACTTCTTTGCTTTTGAGCACGCAGGAATTGTCCCCGATTTGGTAACGGTTTCCAAATCGATCGGCGGAATCGGTATGCCCATGGCATTGTTGCTCATGAAGCCCTGTTTCGATATTTGGACTCCCGGTGAACACACCGGCACCTTCCGCGGCAACCAATTGTCGTTGGTTTCCGCCAAAGCCGGGTTGGAAGTATTTATTAACGAAAACGTAGCCGCACAAGTTGCCGAAAAAGAGGCGATTGTCGCCGATTTTATGAAAAACGAAATTGAACCCTTGCATCCTCAAATCACCACTCGCGGTGTGGGTCTGTTGTGGGGGGTCGACCTGTCGGCTTTGGGCGGAAACGATCTTTCCAAAGCAGTAATGCACCGTTGCTTTGAAAAAGGCTTGGTGTTGGAACGGGTAGGACGTGACAATGCCGTCATGAAATTAATGCCCACCTTGACAGTAGAGCCCGAATTACTCAAGCAGGGATTGACCATTTTGCGTGACGTACTTTGCGAATTTGTAAAGGAGTAATCGTATGAAAAAGATCACTTGCCTTTTCTTGGCGATTTCGTTTGTATTATGTTTAGCCGGTTGTGCTTCTGAGCCGACCGAACAACAAACCGCAAAAAAACAATCGTACACCGATGTATCATATCCCTTGGCTTCTACCTATACTCCCGATCAAGAATATGAAATGGAGCAATTGGTAACTCCCAATGCCGAATTGACCGCCAAAGGGTGCCCCAACCTTTCCCAAAATCTGCAAGAACTGTATGCCGGCGCCCAAGAAATGGTGCGTGCATTTAATCAATGCCGATTTTCTGCCGTTGTTCCCGGTTTAACCAGAGAGATCAACGGTATGAACTATTTGGTGGTCGGCGATAGTCGTTTCCCCGACTACGAGCAGTTCATCGCCTATCTGCAAACCCTTTTTACCACCGATTTTATTACCGAGACCCTGCTGACCAAAGACAGCTGTGTTCAACCCTCTTCTGACGGGTTGGTTTGTGTGATCGATGCCGGCGTGGGCGACGACATTACCTATGCAGGTCACGTATTTACCGTAACCGATCAAACCCCTTACAAAATTGAAATGACGGCAACGGTGTATTTTTCCAACGATGCATGGACCGGGGATCGATTCTATACCGCGCCCCAAACTCCCGAAGCATTTACTACCGCAAACCTCAACTTTACCATTGTCAAAACCGATAATGGTTGGCGTTTTTCCAAGTGCCCTTTCATCGGTTAATTGGGTGCACAAAAAAAGACCGTTTTGGAAATTCCAAAACGGTCTTTTTTCTTTTCAATCAATCGTTTGTTCCGTGTTCAAACCCAATCATCAGCCCGCCCTTTTCGGCATAAAAACTGCACAATCCGGTACAAGCACAAATATGAATATTGGATTTTGGGAATGCTGACAAAATCATTTCTTTTAACGCCTCGGCGGCTTCTTTGTTAAAGCAATGGGCAATTCGCACTTTGGCGCCGGAAAATCCCATTTCTTTCATATACTCCCATACCTTGGCAATGGCATTTTTTTCGCCGCGACTTTTGCTCAAGGTTTCCAACGTACCTTCGTCGCTGGCTTTTCCTACAATGCGAATTCCCAACAGCCCAACCATTTTTGCAACCACAGGACTAACCCGTCCGTTGCGAGCAAGATTGTTGACCGATTCCAACGAGAACAGCAAATGGATCCGTCGTTGATATTTGGTGATCTTGGTACAAATGGTTTCAAAAGGCAGTTCCTGCTGAATCAAGTCCTGCAGTTTTTCTATGATCAATGCAAGCTCAGGACCTGCCGACAAGGAGTCGATCACCATAACGTCTTTATCGGGATTTTCTTCTTTGTAAATTTTGGCCGCCTCACAAGCGGCATTGTAGCTGCCCGAAAGACCGCTGGTAATCGCCACGGCGAACACCCGATCGGCACCATCAAAAGCGGCCAACCAATCCCCCACCGAAGGACACGCCGTACCGGACTTTCCTTTGTAGGTTTTTAACGCATCTACCATACCTGCAACGTCAAGATCCGAATCGTCCACGTATTCTTTTTCATCGGTACGTATGGTCAAGGGGACGCAAGTATAATCCGTATTCTCTATAAACCAAAGATTGGAAGAGGAATCGGAAACAATTTTATAATTCATAATACAAACTCCAAACGCATATTTCACTTTATTATACTGCCTTTTCGATATAGTGTCAAGGAATTTTCATAACCCCAATATCGCAAACCTTGACTTTCTATCGTTATTGCTATACAATAACAGTATAAATTTTTATGGAAGTGAGGGAACGGCGTTGAATTCTTCCACCCGTTACGACAAAATCGGACAAACCTTTGTTTCGATATTTTTGTTGGTATTTCCTTTATTTGTATGGCCGTTTCGCGTTTCATTTACCAACGATCCTTTTGATATTTCCGTTGCGAGCAAATCCCCCTACGTAGAATTGACTGCCAATAAAATGATGTTTTTTGTCATTGCCTTGGTGGCTTTTGCAATCATGCTGTTATTTAAGTATGCCTTTGCCTCCGACGCACCCGATGAACGACCCAAGCGTAGCTTTGCCCAATGGCGAAAAGACAACGGATTCCCTTGGTTATACCTTCCCGACTTGTTTTTGCTGTTGTTTTTTGTGGGTGGTGTGATCACTTGGTGTGTCGCTCCTTACGGAGATCTGTTAAACCGTGACAGTCAGTCTGCCATGTGGTTGGGCGGCGGTCGGTTTGACGGATTGGCTTTTTATTTTGCCTATGCCTTATTATACGTTTTGGTGGCTCATTTCGGTCAACTTCGCACCGACCACGTAAAATATTTCTCCGTAGTCGTTTTGGTTATGAATCTGTTTGCGGTTTTGCAATTGGCAGGCATTAACGTGTTGCAGTTGTACCCGCCCTCTACCCACAACGGAACGTATCACGACTTTTTGTCCACCATTGGCAACGTAGATATCATGGGCGGCTTTTTGTGCTTGGCCGCTCCTTTGATCGGGGTAGGGTACGTCGTATTTCGGCTGAATATGATTTACCGCTCTGTTTTTTTGGTCTCTCATACCCTTGCTGTTTACGTTATGTTTTCTATGAACGTGGACGTTTCCGTCCTCACCTTGATTGTTTTGATCGCCATTATTGCTCCCATGCTCATTCGCAACCAAACCTACGTTAAAAAAATGTTAGAGCTTTCTTGGACCATCGTTGGCGGGTGGTTGCTTTCCTCGGTCATTGATTACCAATATGATCCGCAAGCCTTAAAAACCATTACCTACGTACGATTTGACAAAACGGCACTTGTTTTATTGGTGGTTTCGGTTGTTTTAATTGGTCTTTGGTTTTTGATTCCCAAAAAGTTCTCATGGAAATGGTTGCGGCGCGGATTCGTTATAGGCGAATGTTGGTTGCTCGTTATGGGATTTTGCTATTTCCGTTTTGTTTACCAACCTGCCGATCCCCCTATGCCCGGATTGATGAACGATCTTTACGAATTGGTACGGCTGAACCTTTCAGACACCGCAGGTACTCACCGTATTGGCATTTGGCGGCACGCTTTGGGAATGTCCCAAGAAAATCCCGTGTTTGGTACCGGATGTGGCACCTTTGCCGAAACCTTCCGTGAATACGCCGCAAAGGTCGGGTACGAACGCTACGCCGACGGTTCCCGTATTTTGGATTTTGCCCACAACGAATACGTTCATCACTTGTGCACCTTGGGATTATGGGGACTTTTATCCTATTTGGGATTTTTGTGTTCCTCTTTTGTGTTCACCCTTAAATATTACTGCAAAAACCCTCGCATTTTGGTGTTGGGTGCCGCTGTTTTGGGGTATAGTATACAAGTGTTTTTCAGTTTTGGCGTAATAATTGTGGCTCCTTTGTTCTGGTTGCTCATGGGACTTTTGATGAAAGAAATTCGTTTGACCCATGCCGAGTTGATTCAAAAAGAATCTGCTGCACAAGTCCCCCCTTCCCCCGAAACACCCTGTTAACGTAAACGATCCCGAAGAGAGATTAGGTTTCTCTTCGGGATCGTTTTTTATTATATTATTCTTCGTAACCGTTGGGGTTGTTTTGTTGCCAACGCCAAGTATCACGACACATGGTTTCTAAATCATATTGCGCCTGCCAACCAAGCAATTCTTTGGCTTTGGTCGGATCGGCGAGATAAATGGTTACGTCTCCTTCTCTGCGGGGTACCACTTGATAGGGAATTTTAATATTGGTTGCTTTTTCAAATGCCGTTACTACGTCCAGCACGCTATACCCTATACCCGTGCCCAAATTGATAATTTGCGCTCCGCAATGGGCCATGGCATATTTGACCGCCGCCACGTGACCGTTTGCCAAATCCACCACGTGAATGTAATCACGGATCCCTGTTCCGTCGTGGGTGGGGTAATCGTCCCCAAACACCTGTAAATAGGGCAATTTACCAATGGCTACCTGAGAAATATAGGGCATAAGATTGTTGGGGATTCCGTTGGGGTCTTCGCCTATGGTACCGCTTTCATGGGCACCTATGGGGTTGAAATACCGCAAGATCACCGCAGAAAATTTTTCGTTGGCGATACACAAATCCTGTAAAATCTGCTCGTTAAACAGTTTGGTGCGAGCATAGGGGTTGGCTACCTTCCCCACCGGCATCTGCTCTCGCAAGGGTGCGGGATTTTCCTCTCCGTACACCGTTGCCGAGGAACTGAATACCAACCGATGACAACCAAACCGTTGCATCACCTTGCACAAGGTAACCGTTCCGCTGATGTTATTGTCATAATAGGCAAGTGGCAAAACGGTGGACTCGCCTACCGCTTTCCAACCGGCAAAATGAACCACCGCTTGAATGTCGTGCTGTTCAAAAATCGGAATCAAGTCGGTTTCTTTCCGTATGTCGCAGGTATAAAACGGAATCTCTTTTCCTGCCAAAGCAACAATGCGTTGTTGCACACCCGATTTGGCGTTGTGGTAATTGTCTGCCACTACCACGTCAAATCCCGCTTTGACCATTTCCACACAAGTGTGACTACCAATATATCCGCACCCGCCGGTAATTAAGACCGCCATGTATAGCCCCCCTTTTTTTATCTGCCTCATTATACAACATCATGTGGTGAAATGCAAGGCAAACAACTAACGATTGACAAAAATCCTTTTATTTTGTATAATGGAAATATCAAAATTTTGGAGGTTTTACTATGTTCTGTCGAACCTGCGGCGCCCAAATGGTTGACGGCGCCAAGTTTTGTCCCAAATGCGGTACCCAAGCCGTCGTGCAACCAATCGTTTCGCAAGCGGTTGACCCTGTAGCCGAGGCTTCGGTTGTCACTCCAAGTGTTCCCTCTTCCGACGTGGAGCCTATGCCTGCGCCTGTTGCACCGCAACCGATCCAACCCCCGTTCGTACCACCTATGTATTCGTCCCCCCTGCCCACCATGCCGCAACCCTTATACGTACCTCCTATGGCACCGGAAATTTGGCCTGTTTCGGAAGAAGATAAAAAGCGGTTTGCTTCCTCCTTCGGTTCTATTGCGCTGATTGTTTTAAACGGTTTTCTTACCTACTTTTTGTATTCTTTGATCGCCCTGTTTACCGATGACGGAACCAAAGCTTTTGTCAAGTTATTTGGTCTCGCCTATCGCTACATGGATTTTGACGATGCCGGAGAAGCGATCGGCCTTATGTTAGGATTTTCTGTCATTTTGTTCTTCATAGGGCTTACTATGGTAATCGTTGGATTGTGGATCACTGTAATTGGCGGATTTAGCCGATCATACGGCACAGTAAAAGGTTCGGCCATTTTAACCCGCGTGGGCGCAATTTTTTGCGGTATTTTCTTCTACTCTATGTTTGTGCTGTATTGCATCGGGATTTTAATGGTTTTTTCGGAATATGACGCTGTCACCGCTTTTCTCACCGACGAATACGTAGCATACTTACTGTATAGTTTTTTTGCCATGGGTGCCTTCCTTTTTACCTTCGCCTTACTGTCTACCCAACTGTCCGGTATGTGTCGTGCTACCGCATACAACATCAATTTGATGAACGAAGGCATGTATCGCCCCGGCGTACGCCAATTTTATAGCGAAGGCGGCATCATCGGTACCTTGGTTACCATGCTGGTATCATACTATTCTATTCCGATCGTTGCATTAATTGCCTCCGAGGGCGAAGCCGAACCAAATTTCGGTGTTGCCGACGTTCTCTTTATTATCGTCGCCATTCTTGCTATGGTCGCTGCCAATTCCATTGCCAAAAAAGCCAATGAATTTAAATTGACACCCATGTAGTCGTACCCTCGGCAATTCACACACAACGCGATGCTTTTTTCGATGCATCGCGTTGTTTTTTTAAAACTTTTTTTAAAATTTAAAAATTTTAATAGACACCGAGATTTTTTTGTGGTAGAATACTATAAATAGTATACCTTTGCAAAGGAGAAATGATTATGGCATTTTATTACAACGAACCCTCCCGCACCTTTAGCGAATATTTATTGATTCCGGGATACACCTCACCCCAATGTATTCCCGCAAACGTTTCGCTAAAAACCCCGTTGGTGAAATACCGCAAAGGGGAACAGCCGGATATTTCTCTGAACATTCCGTTGGTTTCCGCTATCATGCAGTCGGTTTCCAACGACACGTTGGCAATTGCTTTGGCAAAAGAAGGCGGCATGTCCTTTATTTACGGTTCCCAAAGCATTGAAGACGAAGCCGCCATGGTAGCAAAAGTAAAAAGCTACAAAGCAGGCTTTGTGGTCAGCGATTCCAACGTAAAACCCGATCAAACCTTGGCCGATGTTTTGGCATTGGTTGAAGATTTCGGGCATTCCACCATTGCTGTTACCGAAGACGGTACTTCTTGTGGGAAGTTGTTGGGGATCGTGACCGGCCGCGATTATCGTGTCAGTCGCATGTCCACCGACGAAAAGGTGTCTTCTTTCATGACTCCTTTGGACAAGCTGATCACCGCTCCCGCTACCACCACCTTGAAAGAAGCCAACGATATTATTTGGGAACATAAGCTCAATTCCTTGCCGTTGGTAGACGACAACGGCAATCTGAAATATTTTGTATTCCGCAAAGATTATTCCCAACACAAGGAACATCCCTATGAAATGTTGGACAAAAACAAAAGCTACATGGTGGGCGCCGGTATCAATACGTTGGACTATGAAAAACGTGTACCCGCTTTGGTAGAAGCCGGTGCCGACGTGTTGTGCATTGACTCTTCTGAAGGGTACTCTTGCTGGCAAAAACAAACCATTGATTTTATTCGTGAAAAATACGGCGACAGCGTAAAAGTGGGTGCCGGTAACGTAGTAGACCGTGACGGTTTCCGCTTCTTGGCAGATGCCGGCGCTGACTTTATTAAAGTCGGTATTGGTGGCGGTTCGATTTGTATCACCCGCGAAACCAAAGGGATTGGCCGCGGTCAAGCCACCGCTTTGATCGAAGTTGCCGCCGCTCGTGATGAATATTTCGAAGAAACCGGTATTTACGTACCGATTTGCTCCGACGGTGGTATCGTACACGATTATCACATGACTTTGGCTTTGGCCATGGGTGCTGACTTCATTATGTTGGGTCGTTACTTTGCTCGCTTTGATGAAAGCCCCACCCCCAAACTCATGATCAACGGCACTTATGTAAAAGAGTATTGGGGCGAAGGTTCTAACCGTGCTCGTAACTGGCAACGTTACGATTTGGGTGGTAAATCCAAATTGTCTTTTGAAGAAGGGGTCGACTCTTACGTTACCTATGCCGGTACCTTACACGACAACGTAGAAAAGAGCTTGTACAAAGTAAAATCTACCATGTGCAACTGTGGTGTTATTACCATTCCCGACCTGCAACGCGATGCCAGACTTACCTTGGTTTCTTCGGTCAGCATTGTGGAAGGCGGCTCCCACGACGTTATTTTGAAAAACGGTTAATCATTCATTGTAAAAAAAAGAAGGACTGCATCAAGCAGTCCTTCTTTTTTTGTCTTTAGCGGGAAAAATGAACGTCGTCCCCTACTGCTACATAGCTGGTAATGCAAAAGATCTTATCGTTTTGCAAATATTGGAAAGCGCCCGTTTCAGGATCCACCGCAACAACACCAACCGTTTCACCGTTCTTAACCAACTCGTACCAAAGTGAGTTTTCATCGGTATACGTAGAAGCAAACAGATTAACACCATCCGGCGTGGTTGTTTTCTTAAAACGGATATCTTGATTGAACTCGGTAAATTTCCATCCACAGCA
>JAFYMD010000083.1 GCA_017556785.1 Clostridia bacterium
AAACGGTGAGCATAGCAACGCTCACGGGGGGCATAGTAAGCCGAAACGTTGGGCGGCAATTGTTGGGTGATAGAAGAAACGTCGCTGCTGTCGTGGTACAAAATAAAATCTACGTGCAATTGAGGGTATGCCAATGCCACCGTGCGAATAACGTTCATCATTTGTTGAGCAGGGGTCAGGTGCTTGCACTTTTCACATTCACACCAGCTACCGCCAAAGGTATCTTCAAACCACAAGTGGAAACATTCAATAGCAGGCACTTGTCTGATCAGATTGCCAACGCCATCCACCACCATTTGCACCGCTTCCGGGTTAGAAGAGCAGAAGTTGCCGTCAGCACGGCGCACCCCATCCACTTCGCGAAACAGTTCTGGTTTTTCGCCAAACAACTCGCGGCGAACGTAAATCCATGTGTGATGCCCGCCCACTTCCAGACGGAAGCCCCGTTTGTTCAGTTCCCGCATGATCAAGGGACGCAAATACATATCACCATTGAACATATTGCATCCTTGAAAATAGGTGTTCAAACGGTTTTTGCCTGCCCAATCGAATTTTTCTAAGGTTTCAATCACATAACTGTCGGGGATTTCGTCCATTTTGGTATCATCGGTGGATGCGCGGACTTCAAAATCGGGGTTATCAATGATTTCTCCTTGTTTAAATTGCAGATGTTTGATTGCGGGAACAACCTCCCCTTCTCTGCCGGGAAACATCCATTTACAACCCACGTCTTCCAGCAAACGATATACCCCATAAAGCACGCTGCGTTTTTCCAAACCCGACACCGCAATTTTTTGGCTGTCGGACAAAATCCAATATCCATCGTACCGCAATTGAGAGGTGGGCACCTCAATGCCAAGCACTTTTTGAACAAAAGCAGGACTCCCCAACACGATGGGGGTCTTTTCGGGAAACAGCGAAGTGTGTCGCAAAATAATATTGCCGGTAATACGAGCGTAATATTTTGCCAGTTCTTCGGCGGCGAATTCATAAACAGTATGGTTTTCGTATACGATTTGATACATGGTCGTCCCTCCTGAAAGCAGAGAAATTTAACATAATTACTATACCATATCTCATGGGGCATTATAAACAAAATATGGGAATAAAATTTTCAAAAACATCAAAAAAAGGGATTGCAACGCAATCCCTTTTTACAGTTTTACAATATTACAAAAAATGCCACCGTTGACAAGATCAACCACACCATAGGTGTGACTGTTGCCACGATTCGCCGAGCCGGGATTCATGATATATAAACCATCGGCATAATCGGTAAACGGCTGATGGGTGTGCCCAAACAACAACAAATCACACCCGTTGCGACGAGCGGTGTATTCCGCTTCCCTTCGACCAAACTTAACATGGTATTCGTGGCCGTGGGTCATCATAATTCGTTTACCACCAAACGCCAACAAACGCGTTAACGGTTCCATGCTTGCCAGATCGCAATTGCCGCTGACCGCATAAAAATCTTTCTCGGGAAACTGCAATTGTGCATATTCCAAGTCACCCATGCCGTCTCCCAAGAATAGAATAGTACGGGCAGAGGGTTGGGCTTGAATTGCCTCCAGCATACTGTTTTTATCACGGTGGCTGTCCGAAAACACCAAAAGGCGCATAGCAAAGCTCTCTCCTTCATATATTGTAGAGGTGATCGTATGAATAATCGTTCTATGGAAGATTGGATCCAAGGGGCTTCCCACCAATTAAAAACCAATCCAAACACAGTAAAGGCTGCAATTAACAACGGCGATATCCGTCAATTAACCGCTAACATGAGCCAAGCCGACCAAGCCAAGGTACAGTCGGTTTTAAACGATCCGGAAAAGATGAAAGAATTACTTCAGTCCCCTGCCGGAAAAGCACTGTTAAAACTATTTGGCAAAAAACTTGATTAACCATAGGAGGGAAACACCATGGATGACCTGTCTACGATGCTGGCGGGAATTATGAATTCGCCCGAACAAATGGAAAAATTAAAAGCAATGGCAGGAAATCTGTTTGGTAGTGCAGAACCTTCCGCCCCCATGCCACAGCAACCCGCCGATATTTCAGCGGGAGAAATTGCAGGACTTATGAAAATGGCCAATTTGCTTAAAAACAATACCAACGATCGTCGAGCGGGCGTTTTACTTGCCCTGCGCCCATATTTGACAGAACACCGACAAAAACGGGTGGACGATGCGGTAAAGATCTTGCGATTGATCAATATTTTGCCTGCAGTCAAGGAAGCAGGCATTTTGTAGGTGATACAAGTGGCACAACAAACCCCAAGCAACGATTTTTACAATATGCAACGAGAAGCTGAGCGACGAGTGATGGAAATGCAACGACGCGCCAAACAACGGGTAGAATCGGACCACGAACCTTCGTCACCCGACATGCCACCGTCAGCACAGCCGCCAACGAAAAAGCAAGGTTTTTTGGAAATGCTGAATCTCAAATCGCTTTTCGAGGGAAAAGACACTTCGCTGGTGTTAATGGTGTTGGCATTGCTCAACAATCACGACACCGACCCCCTGCTGTTGCTGGCGCTGTTGTACGTGATTATGTAGACTCAATCCAATCGCCGGATCAATTCGGGAATCATGTAGGTTTCTTTGGCAAGGAAGGTCGCACCTGCATCGGTTAATTCTTTTTCAGAGAAAGATGAAAGAATCCCAATAGAAAACATTCCCGCACGATTAGCGGCTATAATTCCGTTAACCGCGTCCTCTATAACAACACAATGTTGAGGCTCGACATCCAGTTTTTTTGCCGCAAGCAAAAAAGCAGATGGATCGGGCTTTTTCTTTTCCACGTCACTTCCTGTCACCAACGCTCCCAAGTACATGGGATTGATGCCTGCGGCACCAATATTGGCTTTGACCTTAATGTCATCGGCTGCGCTGGCAATGGCGATCTTGAGTCCCATGTCCGAAAGACGCTCTATCGTTTCGGGAATTTTCTCAAAACAAACAATATCTTCATTGCAAATATCCAAATAAATTTCATAGGCACGACGTTTCATATCTAACACATAAGGAACTCCATGCAGTTCGGCAACGCCACCTACAAAACGGTCTTCCCCCGCTCCGGTAAAAGGAATAAAATCCTCGTGTTTAGCCGAAACGCCCCATTCTTGCAACGCCAAAATAGCGGCCTTGCGCATGGCAAATTCCGAATCAACCAACACACCGTCCATGTCAAAGATAACCGCTTGAATCATGCCAACATCTCCTTCACTTTTAATATGGCGATCACCGTTTTTGCATCGGTAATCTCTCCTGTCATAACCATAGTTACCGCTTGATCAAAGGGAATCTCGCCTACTTCCAAAAATTCGCCGTGATCCAAACGTTGCCGTGATAACGTTAGTCCCTTGGCAAAATACATAAAGATGCGTTCACGACAATACGCAGGCGTGGGATAAAACAATCCGAGGGACACCAACTCGGTAGCCTTATAGCCCGTTTCCTCTTCCAATTCACGGGCGGCACACACCTTGGGATCTTCCCCCTTTTCCAACTTGCCTGCCGGCAACTCCCACATAACCTGCCCCGCACCATAACGGTACTGACGTACCATGAGTAACTTTTTTTCAGGTGTCACCGCCACGACACAACTGCCGCCGTTATGATCGATCACTTCACGAAACGCGGTAGTTTGATCGGGCAAACGAACCGTATCTCGACTAACGCGAACAATCGCTCCGTCGTAAACACAATCCCCTGCAATTTTGATTTCTTCCATATTCATACATATCCTTCTTTGTGAATATAATATTTAGAATTTATAAATTTACGTACAGAAAGGTGCTTTGTCATGAATCACATCATTACCGATTACACCTATTTGCAAAACACCATTTGGCATTTAAAAGCCAAGTTTCCTTTTTTGCGGGTCAAAACCATTGGCAAAAGTGTTGT
>JAFYMD010000084.1 GCA_017556785.1 Clostridia bacterium
CCTAATCGCTCTCCGATTTCTCGATGTGTTAATCCTTCTGATTTTAATTGCAATATCTCATTTTCATATTGTTTGATATGTCTGTATTCTCTTGCCATAAAAGACCTCCTATGGTAGTTTCCTTAATTCTACCATAGGAGGTCTCTTTTTTCTATTGTCCGTTTTTAACGGACTTGTGCACGTTTGGATACGCTCCTTTTTTTATATCGCAGAAATTACGAGTTAGAATTGAAGTAACACGTCTGCTTTGTTTTTCTGAAATTGCATGGGTTTTCCTGCCGGAAGCAGGGGACTTTGGGACTGCAACACAGAAACGGTTGCGGTTTGGTAGTCTTCTGACCAAGTAATTGTGCCAAAAATTTCTTTTAGTGCATCAAAACTTGAATTTTCCATATCCGCGGCGGTAAATTCTGCCGAGCGGGTCGTTTCGTTATAATTCTCGATCACACCCTCAAAATAACCATTTCCCATTGTTATGTAAAACAGAACCATATCATAATAAATAGGTAATATATCTATGCTCATCCCGTTCGGTTGCTCGTAGTTGCCCCAAATGGTATGCTTTCGCAAAGAAAAGGTTCCGCTTTGCATATGATATTCAAAATCCGGATTTGGATCAGTTTCATTTACCGTGAGAGAAATGGTTTCGCTGTCGATTAACGCTAAGGTAAAGGTCCCTTGATTGTCGTGATTGTCGGTATATTTTAAAGAAAAACTGTTTCCCTCGATTGCGGCAAGAGCAATGGATTGACTGGTTGTAAGGGTGACTTGACCGTAACACGAACAACAATCCACCAGTATAGCTTCGTTTGTCACCGAAAGTTGGAGTTCATAAAAAGGATCATTGCCTTCGGTTTGCCAAATGCCAACGCAATCGTTCCAACTAATAGCGTTAGTTGAAGGCGTGCTTGGGTTAGCGGGTTGGCTTTCTTGTGCCGTTGACGATGTGGTTAGGGATTGGTCGACTGCAGAGCCTGATTGTTGATTTGAGCAAGCGACCAGGGAAAATACCATACCCATGATGAGCAAAAAAGTTGTTATGTATTTCATAAAATTCCTCCTATGGTAAGGCAATCGTCCGTTCATTTCTTTATCTGCTTCCAATACTCGGCGAAGGCTTGTTCGGTTTTGTTGTCGCCGGGGGTATAGTAGGTAGTGCCCACCAATCGATCGGGCAGGTAGGTTTGGTCTACCCAATGGTGAGGGTAGGCGTGGGGGTACTTGTAGTGTTGCCCCTTTACCGCTTGGTCTTCGCCGTCAAAATGCTTGTTTTGCAGATGGCGGGGGACAGGGTAGGTTTTGCCTGCTTGCAGGTCTTCCATGACCGCATTGATTCCGTCGTGTCCCGTGGCGGATTTGGGTGCCATAGCCACCAAAACCACCGCATCGGCCAAGGGAATGCGGGCTTCGGGCATACCTACCTGCAGGGCAATGTCTACTGCACTTTTTACAATGGGAATAATTTGCGGGTAGGCAAGTCCCACGTCTTCGCAAGCGCACACCATAAGGCGGCGACAAGCTGAAGGTAGGTCACCCGCCATTAAAATGCGACCTAAATAATAGAGGGCGGCATCGGGGTCGGAACCACGCATAGACTTTTGAAAAGCCGAAATGCAATCGTAATGCTCGTCCCCTGTGCGGTCATACTTCAGGGCGGTGTTGGCGGTCAGTTCTTTTACGGTCTGCTCGGTGACGGTGATCTTGCCGTTTTCTCGCACGCCTGCGGTCAGGCACAGCTCACACACGTTCATGGCTTTGCGTACGTCACCGCCGGAAAATTCTCCGATTAAGGGGAACAAAGCCGCATCTACGTCAACAGTGACTTGCTCTTCCCTTGCCAAAAAATCAAAGGCGCGCGCTATGGCAGGAACGATCTCTTGGGCGGTGACCGACTTAAACTCGAACACGGTAGAACGAGAAAGCAGGGCGCTGTATACGTAAAAATAGGGGTTTTCGGTGGTGGAGGCAATAAGGGTAATGTTGCCGTTTTCTATGTGCTCCAGCAGGGATTGCTGTTGCTTTTTGTTGAAATACTGAATCTCGTCTAAATACAGCAAAATCCCGTTGCGAGCGGTCAACGTGCCGATTTCGGACACCACGTCTTTTATGTCGGCGGTGCTTGCGGTGGTGCAGTTGAGCCGATGGAGTTTTTTGTCGGTCTTGGCGGCTATGATGGACGCCAAAGTGGTTTTGCCTGTGCCCGACGGGCCATAAAAAATCAGGTTGGGAATGTTGCCGCTTTCTATGATTCGTCGCAGGGCACATCCTTGCGAAAGCAGGTGCGATTGTCCCACCATGTCGTCTAAGGTGGTGGGGCGCAAGCGGTCGGCTAAGGGTGCGGTCATGGGATTCCCTCCTTTTCAAAATGGGTAGTAAAGGAAAAGCACCCACCCGTCATAGGGCGAGTGCTTTTGTGTGATATGTTTTTGCAAAGTCAAGACAAAATAGAATGAGGCAGAACGCGCTTTTGTTCTTCGCCCAATTCACAGGGTTGCCTTCTTATTTTGCGTAGTCGATGGCTCTGCTCTCACGAATCACGTGCACCTTGACTTGACCGGGATAATCCAGTTCATTTTCAATTCGTTGCACAATTTCGTGAGCGGTAATCACCATTTGGTCGTCAGAAATAACCTCGGGTTTTACCATAATGCGGATTTCACGACCGGCTTGAATGGCGAAGGATTGTTCTACGCCGTTAAATTCGTTGGCGATAGATTCCAGTTTTTCCAGCCGTTTGATGTAACTTTCAATGTTTTCACGGCGAGCACCGGGACGAGCGGCAGAAATTGCGTCGGCGGCTTGTACGATGCAAGCAATCACCGTTTTGGCTTCTACGTCGCCATGGTGGGCATGAATGGCGTGTACCACTATGTCGTTTTCACGATACTTTTTGGCAACCTCTACCCCCAATTGAATGTGAGAACCTTCCATTTCGTGGTCCAAGGCTTTGCCAATATCGTGGAGCAGACCGGCACGGCGGGCAAGAGAAACGTCTTCGCCCATTTCGGCGGCCAGCAGACCCGACAGGTAAGAAACTTCCAACGAGTGGTTCAATACGTTTTGACCATAGCTGGTACGGAATTGCAGTTTGCCCAACAGTTTGACCAATTCGGGATGTACGTTGTGAACACCCACGTCCAAAACGGCACGTTCGCCTTCTTTTTTGATTTTATGTTCAACCTCTTTGCGGGCTTTTTCTACCATGTCTTCGATGCGAGCGGGGTGAATCCGTCCGTCGGCAATGAGTTTTTCCAAAGTCAAACGGGCAACCTCACGGCGCACCGGTTCAAAGCAAGACAGGGTAATGGCCTCGGGGGTATCGTCAATAATCAAATCAACACCGGTAGCAACTTCCAAGGCACGAATGTTGCGACCTTCACGACCAATGATACGGCCTTTCATATCATCATTGGGCAGGGGTACCACCGAAACGGTGGCTTCGGACGAGTGGTCGGCGGCACAGCGTTGAATGCATTGCGACAGCATTTCGCGGGCTTTTTCGTCGGCTTCGTCTTTAAACCGTTGTTCAAAATCCAAAATCTTAACGGCTTTTTCATGATCCAGTTGGCTTTCCAAGTTGCTGAGCAAATACTCTTTGGCTTGTTCTACGGTCAATCCCGAAATGCGTTCCAGCATTTCAAATTGCCGCTTTTTCAGTTCTTCGGTTTCGGCAAGTTTTTCTTCAATTTCTTTTTCCCGTTTTTGAAGTTTTTCTTCCTTAACCTCCATGTTGTCCATCTTTTTGTCCAACGACTCTTCTTTTTGTTGCAAACGGCGTTCTTGTCGTTGAATTTCACTTCTGCGTTCCCGATTTTCTTTTTCGGCTTCGGTGCGCAAACGGTGGATCTCGTCTTTGGCTTCCAGCAAAGACTCTTTTTTCTTGGCCTCAGCGGCCTTCATGGCATCGTTCAAAATCCGCTTTGATTCTTCTTCGGCGGACCCTAAGATGCCTTCGGCTTTTTTCTTGCGATGGGCAATGCCGGCAAAGTAGCAAACCAAGCCGAACAAAACGGCACCCACGGCAAAGCCAATGGCTAAACTTAACATGTCCATAGGGTTATGACCCTCCTTTATATATTAACCGCAGTTACAAGGCAAAACAGGTTCAAAAAGGGTAGAGCATATACTGCCAAAACGGGTCGCGGCTGCACCCGGTCTAAAGATTGTTGTAACCGTACGAACCACAACATGTAACGCAGGTGGTTACAAAAATGGCAATACTATCACAACATATAATATTGTAATACAATTTTGCCTTGATGTCAAGAAAAAATATGGTTCATGGAAAAGATAATCGACCCAAGCCGTAGGCAAGGGGACAATCGGCAGAAAACGGTCGACGGGTTTTGTCAAATGGGGGCAGATGATGGGGGAAACAGATGAAAAAGATTGGCATAAAGTTTTGTCGTAATCAATTTTAACTTCATTTTTTTCTAAAGCATAAACAAAACTCCCTTGTAGCGAATCTTCTGTGCTACAAGGGAGTTCGTCGGTTATTTAATTGCTTGATAACGATTGATTACCAAATCAACAATTACTTGAGATTTTACTTTCATATGAAGTTTATTGATGATTTTCTTAATCATCTGCTCTGTGACGGTTGGCAAGTATTCTTTATATTCGGGATACTGTTCCATTAGTTCATGAAAGAGTGTGATTAGAAGGTCGTTTGCGGATTTGCTTGTGGGATATCCCCGTGCGATCAGTGCCATATTGTTATCAAAGTTAGGTGCGAATCCTAACAGTTTACCACTTTTTGCATCACGCATTAGACCAAAGTTTCCTGTATGTCTGTCGGGGTTCGCGGTAATTGTATCAAGGAAAATCATTTTAATATAGTCAGGAATCGCTTTAGGGCAAAGTTCCTTAAGTTTTTTGACTACCTTTATATAATCTTCCTCATCCCCCATAAAGGATGATGCCGGTTCGAATATGACCTTTGCCGAATCTGTGAAGTCAAGCGACTTAACGCATTGATCGCCCTTTTCATAATGAGCCATATTCATTCCGAGTTCTTTCCCTAACTCATACACGAAAAGTTCCGAGAATTGCTCTTTTTGGTTTGCGGATTTATAAATCCACCATTGTCCGTCTTTGAGCTTCCAACACTTTTCAAAACTACCAATATTGGTAAGCTCGGGTGTTTTGGTGTCTTTACGCTTTGCGGCAGAATTAAAGCTTGAATAAAGTCCACGTAGTGCCAGATTGGAGAAATAGTCTCTATGAAAGCGAACGTCTTCATACTTTAAATCGCTACCGATTGCACGTACCCAATAGGTGTCGGTAATGGTTGCGGCATTAACATGAAGTACCGTTGATACATCATCTTTTTCAGCAAGTCGCAATGCCTTTTTAAGCAGACGTGAATTTGCTCTATGGGAGTCAATAGCCCTTGTTTCAAGCCAAGAGTTAGCATCATTTATACGCTTTAAATATAAAGGCAATAAATCATGATTCAAAACTTCAAGCTGATCGTTCTGCCAAACAGCAACAACGGTATCGCGGCTTAAAATCTCAAAATCCTTCATAGCACGTTTCTCCTTTCCTCTAAAATTTATTATATTATACACCATATGACCTTAAAATTCAACTGTAAACCATTTATAATTATTTTATGCATTAAAACCGTATCTTTTGCGTACGGATTCGAAAACGGATTGGCAGGTTAATTTTGCTTTGATGTCAAGCAAAATTATGGCACATTGAAAAGATAATCGAAGCAAAAAACCGACAGACGAAAGTCTGTCGGTTTCCTTATTCATTTCTCCGCCAAGGCGGCTTCGGCCGCTTGGATTTCTTGCGGGTCGGTGCAGAGCCGTCCCATCATGATCAGGCGGGCATTGTCCACGTCGGGGTTGCCGGTGGGGTAGGTGCAGGTCACCAAATTGATCACCTTGTCGTCCCCATCTATGGGTACGTCGGTTTGGTACATAGAACGGCGTTTGACTTCGTCAATAAACGCAGTAAACTCTTGCTCGCTTGCAAAGGATTCTTTACGGAAATCAAACTCCAGGTGTTGGTTGCGATTTAGGTCTATGACAAAAATGCCAAACACCCGATAGTGGTAGGTGTTCCACAGGGTTTGCAGGGTAAAGTACTGGTGGTTTTGCCAGTAGTTTTTGTTTTCGTAATAGTCCAATCCCGACAGCATAGAGCCGTCCTTCATGTGGTGGCCGTACAGGGTAATGTTTTGGCTTATGGTGTCGTAGCCCACGTGACAGCGGGTGTCGATATACAGCTCGCCCGAGGTACGGGAGGCATGGGTAAAGCTGGAATTGAGGTAATGGTCTCGACCATCTTTCCCCGAAGCATATTTTTTCCCTTCTTGTCCCATCATGACCACGTTGTCGGTTTTTATGCCCGGAATGGTTAACCAACCTATGGTATCTTCGTTTTGGCAATAAAAGTCGTACAGGGTCTGTTCGGGTTGCCCTTCGTAAGAAAACAGGTCGGTGTCATTGATGGGGGGCGGGGAGACCGTGGGTGGTTTTGCGGTTACCGCTTCTTTTTGCGGGAGCGGTGTGGGTGTGGGAGCGGTGGCGGCTTGTGAGCAACCTACCGCAAACAAGCACAGTGCCAACACCAACGCCAGCAGAGAACGATTATTCTTCGATTTCGTCATCATCCACAAATTCGAAATCCAATTTGGTATCGCAAGCGGGGCAGATGATGGGGTTGCCTTGATCCAATTGGTCAAAGTCAATGCAAATGTCGGCGCCGCAGTTGGGGCAGATAGCGTCTACG
>JAFYMD010000085.1 GCA_017556785.1 Clostridia bacterium
ACTCCACCGGTTCTACTCTTTCCCACCAAGTGGAACAATCACATTTGTTGCCATCGCCTTATAAAGCATGTGTAATTGGTTTGACGTATCGTGAACGAGCGCTTTTATACGATCGTATCAATCAACGTGTTCATAACATGGTGGAAGACGGAATTTTGGACGAAATTGAAAAGATTTACCGCCAAACTCCCAATGGTACTCTGATGCAGGCAATTGGCATAAAAGAATTTCTTCCATACTTTAATGGTACTGTTTCTTTAGAAACCGCTATTGCAGACGTACAAAAAAGTACTCGGCACTATGCAAAACGACAAATGACGTGGTTTCGTAGGGATCAACGAGTCAATTGGTTGTACTGTGACGATTATGCCGAACGCAATCAATTATTCCAAGCGGCACAACTTTTGATAAACAAATTTAATGATGAGGTGATCTCAATTGAAGAAAAACATTAAACTTCGCGTTATTCTTTCGGTTGGCTTATCTCTGTTATTATTGGTATACGTAATATATCAAATATATGTTTCTCACACAAGTGTTGTGGAAACCGAATACGCTTTGGACTATACGTATCACCAAACAATCCCTATGCAAGGATTTGTTGTACGAAATGAAGAAGTAATCAACCAAAAAATTCCCGAAGGCATCATTAGTTATTGTCAACCAAACGGTAGCAAGATATCATCAGGACATTTATTAGCTAAGGTTTTTAGCAATAACGAACAAGCTGCAACGCAAACCAAGATAGATGAATTAGATAATACAATCAATAATTTGTCTGAGCTTCAAATGACCGGTACGCAAATTGCCGCCGACGCGCAAGTGCTGGACACGCGGATCGATCAATCAATCTATGAGTTATTAACAATTGCCGGTTCCGGAAAGTTAAATAACCTTGAGTCGGTCTCAAATGATTTGCTTCAAATGTTGAACAAAAAACAAATGGCTTTGGGAAATGCCGGAAATTTCGACACTTATATCGAAAACTTAAAAGCAGAGAAAAGCAAACTTGAATCCGGCATGGACACATACACCGAGATTTATAGCGAACAATCCGGGTATTTTATCGGTGGCGACGACGGTTACGAAACAGTTATTGACTATCAAGACATTTTAGCAACAGATTTGAGCAAGCTGAATCACGCCTTGAATTTTCGGGCTTCCGCAAGCGGCTCTGTTGGTAAGATCATCGCCTCCAATGAATGGTATATACTTTCTTCTATTTCTCAAATACAATCACAATCCATGAAACTCGGAGATTTTGTTGAAGTGACAGTTCCCTTGCTTTCTGATGACGTTTATCAGTGCGAGGTTATGGCGTTAAACGTTGACTATATAGCAAAACAAACCGTTTTGGTGCTAAAATGCTCGCAAATGAACGATGAAATTGCTACCGCTCGCAAAGAGAATTTTGAATTGCGAACCAATAGTCATCAAGGCCTGCGTATCAATCAAGCTGCCTTACGTGTTGTAGATGGCATTACCGGTGTGTATGTGGTTGACGGGATCTCGGCATCATTTAAACCGGTAGAAATATTATATTCTGACAACGATTTTGTCATATGCAAGTACGATCCGCAAAAAACAAGCGGTATTAAACAATACGACGAAGTAATTATAGAAGGAATTGATTTATATGATGGTAAGGTCATACGATGAACAAGAATTAAAGCAACGATTTTTCGATTTTGAAGAAAATTATAAAATCATTATGAACAATATCGGCGAAGCGGCTGTCAAAAGTGGTCGCGCTCCCGAGGAAATACAATTGTTAGCGGCGACTAAAACGGTTCCGCACGAATTAATTCGCTATGCAACTGAACATGGGATTAGATTGATTGGTGAAAATAAAGCACAAGAATTGATAGCGAAATATCCGTATTATCAACTGCCAAAAGAGCAAATCCACTTTATCGGTCATTTACAAACCAACAAAGTGCAATCAATTATCGGAAAAGTTGGTATGATCCAATCCGTTGATTCGTTGAAACTTGCTGCTGAGATATCCAAACGGAGTGTAGCACAAAATCTTTCCACCGACATATTAATTGAAGTTAACGTCGGCTACGAAGAAAGCAAATCCGGCACATCTCCTGAACAATTGTCCAATTTAATCTATCAAATTGCTGCGTTACCGGGTATTTCTATCCAAGGTCTAATGACGATTCCGCCAATTTCGGAAGATTTCGACCAAACCAGAAAATTTTTTTCAAATATTTATGCTATGTCTGTTGACATTCGCGATAAAAACATAGATAATGTAAATATGGATATTTTGTCTATGGGAATGTCCGGTGATTATTGTCAAGCAATTTTAGAAGGTTCGAACATGGTACGAATCGGTTCTCTGTTGTTTGGCAAGAGAATATATCAATCAAATTAATTTTAATCGGAGGTATTATATCATGGGTTTTATGGATAAAATCAAAAATATTATGTCGGCACCGTCGGAGGAAGAATTCGACGAACAAGAAGAGGTAACTACCGGCGATTCTCGTAATCGTGATTATTACGATGATTACATTCCTACCGTACAACCGGTAGAAAAGAAAAACAATAAGGTTGTAAACATTCATGCAACCACTCAATTGCAGGTTGTTTTGGTAAAACCCGAACGCTTTGCCGATGCACCGTCGATTGGTGATCACTTGAACAGCAAGCGCACGGTTGTTTTGAATTTGGAATCTACTCCCAAAGATGTTTCTCGCCGTTTGATCGACTTTTTAAGCGGTGTTGCCTATGCCAACAACGGTACGTTAAAGCGCGTAGCCAATAGTACATTTATTATCACACCCTACAATGTTGACATTATGGGTGATTTGTTGATCGACGAATTAGAAAATAACGGGCTTTATATTTAATTACTAATGAATAGGGGATAATACAGTTATGTTGACTGCAAATGATATCCGTAATGCAGCATTTTCTCGTTCTACCAGAG
>JAFYMD010000086.1 GCA_017556785.1 Clostridia bacterium
ACTCGGTAGTGGTTTCTCAAGTAGAAGATTCTGCTGATGATACCGTTCAACCCACTCCCGATGAAAACCAACCCCAACAAAATTCTGCTCCCGCTCAGCAACAAGAACAAACCAACGAGCCTTCCTTACCCGCTCAACAACCGGCATCTACGCCCAACCAACCTACGACAACCGTAACGCCGGAAAAAATCCACGGTGATATTGCACGAGAATATCCAACCTTTGTGTCGGAACAAGCGTTGCAAACGTGGCTACAAAAAAGTAGCGGTGCTTATGAAACCGATCGTTCGAATTATATCACCCAAGCAAGCAAAAGCAACTCGGTAGTTTACTATCAACCATCCGAAAAATTGTTGGATTTTGTTACTTTGGATTCAATCGAGTTACACACACCCTCTCAAATCTATTCCTATCGCTATCTGTTTGATGATGGAAAAAGTTTGACTGTTATTGTAAGAACTGCTCAAATTAAAGGCTTTTTTGAGCATGATGAAACCTATTTGAACGATAAAAAACAGGGGTATTTAAATGGTCAAAAAGGGTATGGGTACTATAAAGATCCTCAAACCGGAACGGAATTTTACTGGGATCCTGCTGATTATGATACCACGCAAATTGCGTGGACACAGTATGGTTTGATTCATAGCGCTTCATTTACCGGACACAAAGATATTTTGGATGAATTATTGCCATACCTGGTATTGGAACAAGTCACGGTCAATTTAAATTCCGACCACGTAACCCAGTAACCTACCTGTGCTCCTGCCCTGTTATGGGGCGGGGCACAATGAATCAACGAAAAAACCGGGAAAACGTTTTGTTTTCCCGGTTTTTGATTGGTCGTTTTTATTTTTTCATTACGCAACCATGATCCGCCTATTTTTGATCAACGGATTACAGTTCCAGTCGGTCACCCGCCCGAATATAGGTTACGGCTTCTCCCATGGTTTGCTTACAATAGGCAAAGGGCTCTTCGCCGGTGCAATGACAAGTATAATAGGTACAGTCGTAATCTTGCAGGGTTGCGGTTGCCAAGTCCAAGGTGGCTTGGTGGTCAGGATTGGTCGGATCTAATTTCATAAAATGAAATCCTCCGATCACCACATGGGGGTTCACCCACTCCATTAGGTTTAAAATCCCCTTGTGGGAGCATCCGCTCACCAAGATCCGTTTGCCCTGTTCCTCGATCACCAAATACTGCTCATGGGCAAAATCGTCTGCCACCCGCTTGGTTCCCTGTTGCTTTTTTAACCCGTAGGGGTCGGTACCGTAGGTACGTACCAGTTCATTGCCGTCAAACAGACGAACGTGGGGAGCGAGGACACGTTCACCTTGGGTCAAAATGATGCGGGGATGGGTTTTATCGCAAGGATCTAAGCCGATATATTCCTCTTTTCCGTTGAAATACTCCCCAAAGGCAGTTTCATGGATGTAGACAGGAGCGGTTTGGTTGACCTGCCAAAAGGCAGACAAACCGCCACCGTGGTCGTAATGCCCGTGGGACAGCACCGCCAGATCCACCCGGGACAAGTCCACACCCATACGCTCGGCGTTGGTCACGAATCCATCGGTTTGCCCCATGTCAAACAAAATACCCAGTCCCTCGGTTTCTATATACAAGCTCAACCCGTGTTCGGCAAGCAAAGATGGGTCGGCTGCGGTATTTTCCATCAATACGGTCAGCTTCATACCATCAGCTCCTTGCCAATTGCTTTACGCAATCGGCACCGGCAGACAGGGCAAATTCGATTTCTTCCGCACCTTCGAATTCCAAGGTCAAGTACCCGTCATACCCCGCTTGCTTCAAGGCACGCACACAAGATACCAAAGGAACTATGCCATGTCCCGCCACGGTTCCCCGCAAAAAGTTTCCGCCGCGGGTGGGGAAAAATCCTTGGGGAATCAAACCTTCTTGCCCCGATTTCAACAAAAAGTCTTTGATATGCACGTTAAAGGCATAAGGGGCACACCGACCCACCGCCGTAATGGGATCTTCGTCTACACACAGAAAATTCCCCGTGTCCACCAACAGCCCGAAGTTACCATGGGCAACCGTGTTGACCAGTTGCTCTACCCGCAAGGAATCTTGACTGAAATAGCCGTGATTTTCGGTACAGGTACGAATCCCCTTGGTAGCGGCATATTCGGTTACCGCTCGGCAAATGTCCGCAAATTTGGGCAAACAATTGGCGTACCCTTGGTAACCGCGGGTGCCTGCGGGAAAAGCAAACCCAATGTCGTGGCGAACCAAATCGGTTCCCAACAAAGCGGCAACGTCGATTTCGGCTTTTAATTCTTCGATTACCGCTTGCTTGTCTTGCCCTAACATATCGGCGCCCACACTATAGCAAGAAATGGCTATACCGTTGCGGTCGGCTTCTTCTTTCAACAATTTGGCATAGGTTTGTTTGTCTGACCCGTCGTGGGGACTCAGGGTAATAAATTCAATCGCATCGAACCCCAATACTTTGGCACGTTTGATCACCGAAAATTGGGTTTCGGACCCTTTGTTGATCAAACCTTGAAAGCTATAGGACGAAACAGAAGTTTTCATACAGGTTCTCCTTTTTATAAAATGTCGTGTATCATAAGTCCCAATAGAATCTGTGCGTTGGTCCAGCCGGTTTCGGCGGCGTTGACCGCCCAGCCCACGTCATGCGGGCAACCGTAGGGCTCTTGTAATTCCATGTCGAACCCACGGAACCAACAGCCGTCTAACAAGGGGTTTTGACTATGAGATTGGCAAGAAAGGAAAAACGCCGTCACCTCGTGCCACAGTTCCCAAAACCACTTGTCCCCCGTTGCGTGATACGCACAGGCAAAACCAAGGGGCAACCAGTTGACCGAATAAAGCAGATCGGCAACCGGATCGCCGTTTTGGGTCAAAAGCGAACATTCTCCCATAGATTCTCGCGAACAGGCGGCGGTATAACCGGTGTCCCATTCTCGATACCCACCGCTGGCGTGCTTGTGCGCTTGCAAGTCATTTACCACACGGTAGAGCATTTCTTTGTGTTTTGGTTCTTTCGTTACCGAATACAGCACCGCCAAAGGAAATACCAAACGGCACATTTCTTGGGTCTCACTTTGCTCCCGTTTGGTGTTGGGATACGCCGCCATAAGGGTTTCCAATCCCTTACGCGCCACGGTTAAATACACGGGATCTTTCCCGTGGCCATAAGCCAACAACAGCGCGGCATGGTAGTAGGCGTTGTAGTGTGCGCTAACATGGCCGCTGTCGGCATTTTTTAGCCTATTCATGCCCTCTTCGGTCAATCCCGGCAGGTCGGTGCGAAACACACGGCAACCGTCTTTTGGGGTGGTTTTGACCAAAAAGTCAAGGGCTTGGCAGATTTGCGGAAAATAGGTGTCGTTGCCCAAAAGCAGACAATCCAGCAACCCCGAAAACAAGGCTCGTGCCACGTCGTCTTGATAACACACCTGCCACGCTTGAGAAGTCCAGCGCAACATACCGTCGAACAATCCGCCATGCACCTGCAACGGGCCGTAGATCAAAGAATCTAAATTGTCCCCCACCCTACGGTATGCTTCTGCTCCGTATACATGGGCGTACAATTTAAAAACGGCGGCGGACTCACCACAGCAATCGGCACGAACGGCGGTCGCAACGGTTTGTTGGCCGTCGGGGGAAATGTTGTGACGAAGTCCCTCTAATATACCGCCTTTTCCCTGATCTACCAAAAATTGTGCCAGCCATGTTACCCCTTTTTCTACCGCCTGTTTGCGACACGACTCAAAAACAGTGGGGTCGGACAGGTCGCCTACCCCAAAGGTCAATATAGGGTTGGGCAATCGGTAGGGTTGATTTCCTGTTAAAAAGTGTGTCACATACGCAATTACGGCTTGCCACGCTCTACGCGGCGCAAACCGTGCCTTATTATAATCAGAAAGCTGAAAAGAGGACATAAGCAGATTGCTCCCCAGCCGCCACAAACCGCATTTGCTGTCTTGCAGAAGTTCTTGCTTGGTTCCGTCCACGTGTGCATGAGCCACAATGCGATCCTTATACACCAGCAAAGGAATATAATCCTCGGGTAACACGTAGGGTTGCATCATATAATTGGCTTCATCGTCCAACAAATCCCCCATGGCAAGACCGTCGATTCGGTCGGTAACGCAAATCAACCGACTGCGTACCGTAGCAATCCCGTCTGCGGAATAGATGCCTAAAAAGCTGTTAACCGCTTCCAAAAACATGGGTTTGCCTTTTTGCGATTCTTCTTCCAGGGCGACGCGCAAGCGTGGGTCTAACACCTGACCAAAGCCCAACACACAAAAAGCGTCAAAGGGGTTCAAGTCCAGTCCAATCGCCTCGGATGTGGTCATTTGGGTAATTTCACCCCCGCATTCCCTTAACACGTCGGTCAAATCGGTGGAACGCTTGGTTATGATAAGAAGTTTCATGTCAATTCCTCTTTTTATGAAATCCCTGTTTGTAACACAAAAACAACTGTTTGATCGCGGTTACAGATTGATTTCATAATTTTCATCGATCAAAATATAATTCACTTCATGCCGTTGTGCCAAAGACAACACCTTGGCATTGTCAGCCAACACCTGTTCAAGGGTACAATCATCCGCCAAACGATTTTCGATCACGTTGGCATATTTCCGAATACAGTCAAAATGAGTGCGAACGTAGCGCTCACTCATGACAAGACAGTAATAGCGGATGTGCGCAAGATATGATGGTTCAAAATCCCGTGCGTAGTCAAACGGAATATAACAACCTTCCACAATGAGATTTTGGTCGTTTTCTATGGCGGTTTTGATCATTTCCCGCACGATTGGCCACAAATAATCGGTCAATTCTCGGTCGTCACTCAACGGTGTCAACGCAGTATTGCCACTGCGAATCAAACCCATTTTCAGATGATCGACAGACAAATAAGGATAATGATATTGTTCCAACAACCGTTGCGCCAAAGCGGTTTTTCCCACGTGAGACGCCCCTGCAATGAGTATGACCACTGCACTCCCCCCTTGTTTACGTCATTATACCACACCGCAAGAAAAAAAGAAATGGGGTTTGGGTAAAAAAACAATAGATTTGCCAAAAGACACAGCACCGAATCCAAGGATTCGGTGCTGTGTCTTGTAAGGATTATTCTTCTGCCGGGAACTTGTCGATTTTGCCGACTACTTTTTTCAAAATCGTCAGGGCATCAGCCGAAGAGACCTTTTGGTCACCGTCCACGTCGGCAAGAACTTTTTGTTCGTCGGTAAGGGTAACGTTGCCAACCACGGCCTTTAGCACTTCCAACGCATCGGCGGCGGAAATTTTGCCGTCACCGTCCACGTCACCGTAAATCATGGTGATGGGGTCAAAGTTAACGTAAGCGTTAACTTTGGCTTGCAGTTCTTCGGTCAACAATGCTACCGCATCGCCTTTGAGGGAGGCGTTTTCCAAATCGCCTTGCAGTTGTTCCCATTGTTCGGCGGTTAAATCGACTTCCTCGGGATTGGCGGGATACTCTGCCAACATGGTAGCCAAATGAACCGCATTGGCTTTTAAACTAAACACCGCAAGATTTTCCAGCAAATCAAAGGCTTCGTCAGAAAGGTCGGTAATCGCCTTGTTAATGGCATCTATTTCACCTTGATAAGAAGCATCCAAATTGCTGTCGGGCAAAGCGGCGATACGGTCATCCACCGCTTTTGCGGCGGCTTTGTTGGCGGCTTCTTGTTCCGCTTGGGCTTTCAGTTCGGCAATCTTGGTTTCAGCGGCGGTGAGCACACTCAATTTGGTAACCAACGATTTGGCTTGGTCGGGC
This sequence comes from Clostridia bacterium, assembly GCA_017556785.1. GTDB lineage: Bacteria > Bacillota > Clostridia > Oscillospirales > Acutalibacteraceae > UMGS1484. Next base: position 5,796 of record JAFYMD010000086.1, read on the forward strand.
AACGCGGTATAAGCCGAGCGGGCGGCGGAAACTGCCGACTCATTGGCAAGGGTAATGGTTGCGGGCAAAGCGGCAATTTGATCGTCCACCGCTTTTGCCATGCCGGCATAGTCTACTTCCGGCATAACGGGGTCATAAGAAATGGTGAAGTTGTTGTTGCCGTAACCGATAAAGTCTTTGTTATAACGGGTAGCAATATATTCCCCTGTTATGGTTTTACCGCCGTTGGAGAATCGCAACATAAACAGACTGCCCAAACCGCCGTAGGTATTTTCGTAGCCTTGGGGATCGGGTACCAAGAATTGGTGAACGTCACGGCCGGCATCGTTTTTCGAAGTGAGCAAACCAATACCGTTTTGACCGGGAGTGGGATAAGAGTTGTGGGCGCTGAAGGTCATGAAAATGTTGGGGTTTACTTTTACCAATTTGTTCCATACATCAATACCTTTAAAACCTGCGGCAAGGGCTTCGGTTTCTTCGGTGTAACCCAAAACGCCGTTATGCACTTGCAGGTACGAGTGAGTAACCAAAATTACGTTGTGGTCGGCATGGTCTTTTACCACTTGGTTTGCCCAGTTCAGGATGTCGTCTTTGGGGTAGCAACTAAGGGTAAGCACCATGTATTTTACACCGTTTACCGTAAAGGTGTAATACAGGTTGTCGGTTTTGCCCACTTCTTTGGCACCTGCCAAATAGGGGTTTTCATTTACTTGCTCGCTGTAAGGCAAGAAGGTGTTATAAGCCGCATTGGCACCGCCGCCCACGTCGTGGTTACCAATAACGGTGGCGTAAGGCATATTGCCGTCTACCAATTTTTGGAACCCTTCGCGTACCGTTTGCCATTGAGCCAAAGTGTTACTGCTGGTCATATCACCCAATTGCAAGGTCATTAGGGTGTTTTCGGTGGAGGCACGGTCCAAAATGTATTGCATAGAGTTAAGATAAATATCTTTTTGTTGGCTATTCCAGTTTACGGCATAGTGCAGGTCGCTCAAGATTGCCAACGAGAATTCTCCTTTGGCGAAGTTTGCCAAATCGCCTAAGTGAGACGAGGGAATGGTTTGGAAGGTTTGGGGAGTTGCCCCGGGCAGGTCGTTGCCTGCTTCAAAGGTGGTGAGCCAATCGTAGTTGCAAACGTAGCCTTTTTGGGTATTGGTCAAGGCGTTGTAAGCGGTACGGGCTTCGGTGAGTTTGGCATGAGAACTGTTTTTGATCAGTTGAGAAATCAAGCCTGCTACGTCTTTGGCGGCCAGTTTGTCGGCATATTCGGTGGATGCCAAATAGGCAGAGTTTACAAACCGAACGTCGTCAATGATAGAGTAGAAGCCTTGTTTGGCGGTGCCGTTTGCCATATACATACGGAAAGCAAATGCGTCGGTGGTCAAAAGAGATTCCAAAGGCATAACAATATGATTCCAACCTTGTTTTACGTTTGAGAAGGCGGTTTTCATATTGGCGGCAGAAACTTGGGTGCAAGAGTTGTCCCAAGTGGTGGAAGCAACGTTGCGTACCGAAAGCCGCATATCGCCGTTTCCAATGTTAAACAAAGCAGGGTCGCTGACAAAGAAGTCAAAGATTACGTGGGTTGCCCCTGCAATGTTGGTGCCGGTAGAAGCCACGGCGGCTTCGCAATATACGTACCAGAACAAGCCGCTACGATCAACCGCATGTTCAAACTTGGCGGCACCGGTACCTTCTACCCGCATGTTGGTGGTTTGGGTACTGGTGGCGGCTTCTTGGGCGGTACGTTCTGCGTTATCCAAATTGCGGAACAGAACGTTCACAGGGGAAGAAGAAATGTTTTGTACCATAGTATTCAAATGGTCTACACGAGCAACCAACGCCTTTTGTTCGTCGTTCAAGGCAAGATATGCGCTTTGTACCGCATACACCTGGGTAGAGGTGGAGGAAGTGGTTAAGGTGTTGATTTGCGCCGATACGTCCTTGGCGGCAATGGTGTCTTTGTATTGTTGGCTGTTGAGATATGCCTTCGATACAAACCGAATGTCGTCAATAATGGTGTAAAAGCCGCTGGAAGCGGTACCGCTTGCAAAATACATACGGAAGGCCCACACGCTGTTCACCGTAGCGGCCGAGCGGTCCAAGGGCATAGCCACGTGGTTCCAGCCGGTTTTCAGTGCCTTAAAGGTGCTGTTCATATCGGCGGCGGTAACCTGCCCTGCTTTGGCATTCCACCCGTCGGAGGAATCACGGAAGTTGATGCGGGTGTCTCCCGCCAGGGTCCATTTGGTCGTGTCGCTGACGTAAATATCAAAGGTGATGTATTCCGCACCGGTAATGTCCATACCAACTTTATCGTTGGAACTGTCATCGCAGTATACGTACCAGAATAAGCCGTTGGAATCGGCGGTGTATTCCCACTTAACCGCGCCGTTTCCTTCCAAAAAATTGGTGGTTTCGGTAGCACGATTTTGGGTGCCGTTGCCCCCGTTTATGCCGGTGGCGGTGTCCAACGAGCGGAATTGCAGATTCACCGAAGATTCGGCGGCGGTAAGTAGGTCTAGGTTGGTTACGTATTGTTTGGCCTCATCCGACAAAGCGTTATAAGCGGTACGAGCGGATTGAATGGTGGCAACGGCACCGGTTTTGTAAGCCAATGCAATTTCAGAAATAACCGCTTTGGCTTGGTTACGCACATCGTTTATGGCTTTGCCTTGGTTGTTGAGCAAACGCACGTCGTCCAACAAAACGAAGGCATCATCTGCGGTAAGGGTAACGGCGGTACAGCCGTTGTCAAAGGCAATCCACAGATTTTTAACGGCGGTATTTTTCACGTTGATGGGCACGGTGAAGTGGTTCCAGCCCTCTTTCATGGTTTTGGCTTGGTCGGTAAAGTAGAAGGTACCTGCATCGGAAGAACTCCATGAAGCTTGCGTACCAAACCGCACCGAAGCGTCTTTGCCTTGGGTGAATTGAACGTTATGCAAAAACAGGTCAAAAGAAACGTAGGTAGCAGAGGAAAAATCCAATCCACTATCGCCACCGATGCCAACCAAGGAAATATTGATGCCGCTTTGGGTACCTGCCAAAGTACCATCGGCGGGTTTGGCCCAGTTAGAATATAAACTACCGTCCCCTTCGGTGTAGCGGTCGGGAATGATAGACCCCTTGGGATAATTGGTGCCGGTGTTGCCCGCAGGCAAAATCACCAATGAATTGTTGTTGAGTCCGTCAATTTGCAAGTCCAAAGCCTGACCGTCGTTTGCCAGCGCATTTTCTGCCGCTTGCAAAGCGGCGTAGTTGTTTACGTAGTTGCGAACGGTAGGATCCAACCCATCGTAAGCGGCACGGGCGGCTTCAATAGCGGTTTTGTGTGCCGAGGTTACGTTGGCGGCGGCGGGCAAAGCGGCAATTTGCATGGTAACCGCTTTATAGGAGTCCACCAATTTGCAAGCCGCAGAATCCAAATAGGCTTGGTTTACAAACCGCACGTCGTCCATGAGCATATAAAAGCCTGCTTTGGCGGACGAAGCGGGGAACTGAATACGATACCCCCAAATGACCGTTTGGGTGGCAACTGAGGTGTCAATGGGCAAAACCACACGGTTCCAACCGTTTTTCAACGAGGAAAAAGCGGCATACAAATCAGCCGATTTCACCTGACCGCAAGAGGTGTCCCACTGTCCCGTACCTTGGGCAGAAGCCAGACTGCGAAGTCCGATCAAGCAGTTGTTGGTCAGGGTCCATTTGGATGTATCGCTAACGTAAAGGTCAAAGGTCATAAATTCGGCGCCGGAAATGTCAAGACCGGTGTTGGCATAGGCCGCAGGCGTACGACCATACCAGTATAACCCGTTTTGATCTCCTTTGTAACCGAATTTCACCGAACCGGCTCCTTCCAATCGTTCGGTAGAAACCGCCATATCTTTAATGGCGCTGTTGGTAGCAGGTTCCATGTCCTGCCGTTCGGTACTGTCTAATGGATTGAAGGATACGTTGACCACCTCTGCCGCGAAACCCGTACCGGGCACTACCAAGGTGCACAGCAAGGTAACCATGAGCAAAGCGGCCAAAATACGTTTGACGTGTTGCATGTGTTAGTCCTCCTAAAAATCAAAGGTAGAGTTGCTTTTATGTCTAAAAATATTTTCGACCTATACAACTTTTCGGTTAAATTATACCACACCCACCAATCGGTTGCAAGCATATTTTGTTTTACAAAAGCCTTCGCTTCCAAACAAAA
>JAFYMD010000087.1 GCA_017556785.1 Clostridia bacterium
ACCGCTCAACAACAAGCATAGCACCAAAAGAAAACTGAGCAACATTTTCGGTTTCATACCGTCACCTCCTTGAAGGATTGAGGGATTCTGAAAATAGTTTACCATTTTTGTCGACCAAAATCAACGGCAATCAAAAAAAATCCCGATTTTCTTGCAAAAAAACTCTCATTTGTATTGCAACACCACAATATTTATGGTAAGATAAATTTATCATATACCATTCATAGTATATGACGGTAGCCCTTTTGTTGGTATGTTCGGCAAAAGGACACCATATTATTTGTAGGAAATAAAATTAGGAGGTATTTTCTATGTTTTGTCCCCATTGCGGAAACGAATTTGAAAACGTAGGCGGTGTTTGCCCTTACTGCAACGCAGTCATTGAAGACGCCGCTCCCTTGACCACCGAAGCCCCTGCCAAATCCGGCAACAAAGGCAAGCTGTTTTTGCTCATTGGCGGTATTGCCGCACTGGCGTTGGTGATCGTGTTGGTACTGTTCCTGTTCGGCGGCGGTGCCGAAGGTGTAGCGCAGGATTATCAACAAGCCCTGTTAGACGGTGACTTGGCAACCAAGTATGACTGCACCCCCTTGAACATCGACTTCGACGAACTGTGCGAACGCGCAAAGCCCATTGACGCCGACGATTACAAATCCGACAAATACATCTACGAATCCCTTACCAAAGCGTTAAAAGAAGCTGACGATCCTGCTGACTTTGAAGAAGTCATGCAATTGTACAAAACGAATGAAGATAATCTTGAATACGAATATAATGAAAACGGCATCATTTCTTCCTTCGAATTTGTAGAACGTGAGTATGAAAACGTTCGTGTTCGTATTTCGGACGAAATCTCTGTCAATGACGACGATTTTGAAGAACGGGTAGAATCTTACAACGACAGCATTGAATCCATGCGCAAACGGTTGGGCAGCAACAAAGATTTGTTGGCAGAAGCCGAAATCAGCACGGGCGACATAGATGAAGCAAAATACGTTTACATTGCCTATGAAACCGACGTTGAAAAAGAAGGCGAAGACTACAGCGACGTCAATCGTTATGTAGTTGTAAAAGTAAACGGTTCTTGGAAAGTGCTGACCACCGGCGGGATTGATGAACTCTTTGATTTTGCCGGTCTGTACGAAGACAGCAAATCCGACATTGACGTATATTAATTGTTAAGGAGGTACTTACCATGTTTTGTTCCAAATGCGGTTTTCAATTTGACGACAGCTTGACCGCTTGCCCTAACTGCGGTGCCGCAGTTGACGGTGCCCCCGCTGTACAACAAGAAGCGTATCCCGCCCAAGACACCTTTGTGCCTGCCAAATCGGGCAACAAAAGCAAGCTCTTTTTGCTCATTGGCGGTATTGCCGCCTTGGCCTTGGTGCTGGTATTGGTATTCGTTTTGTTTGGCGGCGGTGCCGAAAGCACGGCCGAAGGGTATCTCTCTGCCCGAGCCGATCATTTTGACATGATCGATGCCGCCACCTACACCACGGTGGACGTGGACTTTGACGAGATTTATGAAGCCGCCGAGCCCTTGGATCCCGACGATTTTGACGGAGATTCCAACCGTTCCAAAGCCATGCGCAAGGCTATGAAAGAAGCCGATTCTACCAAGTTGGAAGACGTGTTCCCCTTATATTTGGAATACTATTTTGAAGAAGAAATGAACGAAGACGGGTATGAACGGGAAATCACCGATATTGAAGTTGGCTCTGTGGAAGAAATCACGGTCAGCAATGAAGAGTTTGAAAATCACCTGAAACAATATACCAAAAGTCTTGACGAGCTGAAAAAATCAGAAGAATACAAACCTCTTCGCAAAGTTTTTGACCAATGCGAAGTCAAAGCCGGCGACATTGACAAAGTGCAAAAAGTCTACGTTTTGTACAACATTGATACCGAAGAAGAAGGGGAAGATGACGCCGAAAGTACTTCTTATTACGTTATTAAACACGACGGCTCTTGGAAGGTGCTGACCCTTGAACCGTTGGCACCCATTTTGGAAGTTTTCGAATAATTTAGCCCAATACCAAACGCCTCTTTTTTAAGAGGCGTTTTTTATATGTTCTGTTGCTTTCCCAAAAGGAAACAGGGAATATTGTTAAAAAGATTTAACACAAATTTAACCAAAATCCCCTTTCTTTTTTTCGACAAATACGGTATGATGGTGAGGTAAAGGAATATTTGTAAACGTAAAGGAGCATGACAATGACTTCGGTAGAAATTATTAAAATGATTGCCTTTCTGTGTGGCGGTCTTGCCTTTTTCCTGTACGGCATGAACGTTATGTCCTCCGGCTTGGAAAAAATGTCGGGCGGTAAATTGGAAGGCATGCTTCGTAAATCCACCTCCAACAAACTGAAAAGCATTAGCCTGGGCGCAGGCATCACCATTGCCATACAGTCCTCCTCTGCCGTTACGGTTATGTTGGTAGGCTTGGTCAACTCGGGCATTATGGTGTTGGGACAAACCATAGGGGTAATTATGGGCTCCAACATTGGTACCACTCTCACCGCTTGGATCTTGGCCCTCAACGGCGCCGAGATCAAAAATCCCTTTTTGGCGGCGCTGAAGCCCAACATTTTCTCTTTGGTATTGGCACTTTTGGGAATTGCCATGACCATGCTCAGCAAAAACGAAAAGAAAAAAGACATTGGTTCCATTTTGGTAGGCTTCGCCGTACTGATCTACGGTATGGAGTTGATGGGACAAGCAGTCGATCCCTTGGCGGAATCGGAAGGATTCAAGCAAATTTTGACCGCCTTTGAAAATCCCTTACTTGGGGTTTTGTTGGGTGCGGTGTTTACCGGTATTATTCAATCCTCTGCCGCCAGCGTAGGTATTTTAATGGGTTTTGCCAACGCAGGTCTTATCACCTTCCGCATGGCCGCGCCCATTGTTATGGGGCAAAACATTGGTACCTGCGTTACCGCTCTCATTTCCAGTATTGGTGTTAACAAAAACGCCAAACGAGTTGCGGTGGTACATATCACCTTTAACCTGATCGGTACGGCCATCTTTTTGCTGATCTACTGCTTGGGGGATTGGCTGATCGGCTTTAGTTTCTCCGACATGCAGGTCAACTCGGTTACCATTGCCGCCATTCACACGGTATTTAATGTGATTACCACCTTGATGCTGTTACCCTTTTCCAAAATGCTGGAACGCATTGCCAATTTGGTGGTCAAAACCGACGACGAAAAAGTCGAAGAATACAGCTTTATCGACCAACGGTTGTTGGCTACCCCTTCGGTTGCCATTGCCGAATGCGACCGCAAGACCCGCGAAATGGCACGCCTTGCCAAAAACACCATGATGGGTGCTATGGCTATGTTGGAAAATTACGACCCCAAGGTTGCCGAGCAACTGATCAAAGACGAAGATCAGTTAGACTTTTACGAGGACAAGTTGGGAACTTGCTTGGTGCAACTGTCCAGCAAATCCTTGTCTGACGAAGACAGCAAGCGGGTTGCCAAGCAACTGCACACCATAGGCGATTTTGAACGGATCGGTGACCACGCCCTTAATCTGTTAATGGCCGCCAAGGAATGCCACGAAAAGAACGTACAATTTTCTGCCGATGCGCTGAAGGAATTAAAGGTAGCAACCGCCGCCTTGACCGAGATTTTAGATATTACGGTAGAGTCCTTCTGCAAAGAAGATATTGTCCTTGCCAGCAAGGTAGAACCGCTGGAGCAGGTAATCGACCATATTATGGACAAGATGAAGGCGTTGCACATCGAGCGGTTGCAAAGTGGCAAATGCACCATACAACTGGGCTTTATTTTATCCGACATTTTGACCAACTACGAACGGATTTCCGACCATTGCTCCAACATCGCCGTGGCATTGATCGAAACCAAGCAAAATGCCTATGAGGCTCACGAATACCTGAACGGACTAAAGCAAGCCGGCGATCCGGAATACGAAACCGCTTACCTGAATTTCCGCCAAAAGTATAGTTTGAAATAATCCCTTCCCCTTTATGCCGCCCCTGTCGAGCCTGCGCTTGGCAGGGGTGTGTTATATCGTAAAAAAACCTCGCTCCGCAGGGAGCGAGGTTTTTTTTACGAAATTCGGCTTAATTGTTTTGCAGCAGGGCGACCATGTCGGCTTTGTCACAAACGGCAAGCTTGCCTTGTCCATAGTTTGGTTTGCCGCCGCCACGACCGCCAAAGGCGGTGTTGAGTTTTTGTATGATCGGACGCACGTCCCCTGCTTCGCTGGCCGCCACGTACAGCCAGCCGTCGTCGGTTTGAGAAAACACCAACCGAATGGGTGCCGACAGGGTATTGACACAGCTTTGCAAGCCGTCATAGGCGGCATTTGGCACAAAGGCACACAAAATCTCTCCTGCTTCCACCGTTTCCATGGAAGCCAGCGCCAATTTTTGTTGCAACAGCCGCAGTTCGTTTTGGGTGTTTTTTAGGGTTTCGGCCAAATGGGCTACCGTTTCCCCTACCCGCTCCCGCTTGGCAGACAGCAGACCCATAAGCGATTTGTTTTGGTCGTGCAAAAAGCGGTAATCTTGCAGGGCGTTGACCCCTGCGGTCATTTCCACCCGTGTGCCCCCTTTGTTGGGGTAAAAACCAAGGATTTTAATTGCCCCGATTTCTCCCGTGCGATTTACGTGGGGAGCACAGCAAGCGCAACAGTCGTACCCCGTTATGGTAACCAACCGCACGTCGGTGTCTAAATCCAATTTACTGCGGTATTCTTTGGCTTTTAAACTGTCCCCCGACAGTACCTCTACCGTAATGGCAACATTTTCGTATACGGCGGTGTTGGCAAGGGTTTCTACCTTTGCAATGTCTTCGGCGGTAAGCACCCCCGCAAAGTCGGCGGTCATGGTGGTGTCGCTCATATGAAAGCCCATATTGCTAAACCCAAATTCTCGGTACACAATACCCGACACCAAATGCTCGGCGGTGTGGCTTTGCATACGGGCAAAACGGGTTTGCCAATCAATTACACCGACTACCTGTTCCCCTATGGTCAAGGGTGTGGCGGTGGTGTGATAAATTACGTCTTCTTTCATTTGTACGTCGGTTACCGCCACACCGTTTAAGGTGCCGCCGTCTGCCGCCTGCCCGCCCCCTTCGGGGAAAAAGGCGGTTTCATTTAGCACCACCAAAAAGCCATGTTCGGCGGGTTGACAGTCGATAACCGTGGCGGTAAATTCTTTGATATAGGCGTTTTCTTCAAATAATCGTTTGGTCATTTTCTTCATCCTATCAACAATGGCAGAAATCGTAGTGATTTCTGCCATTGATTTTATTGTGCCAATTTTTGTTCCAACAGTTGTTTGATTACGGCGGGGTCACCGGCACCTTTCAGTTCTTTCATGCAAGCACCGAACAAAGCGCCCATTGCCTTTAATTTACCGCCTTTTACATCTTCTACCGCTTTGGGATTGGCGGCAAGTACACCGTCAATCACCGCTTCGATTGCCGAAGCGTCTACCTTGCGGTCAAGACCTTGTTCTTTGCAGTAAGCGGCAGGGTCTGCCCCTTGCTCTACCACCGCAATCAGTACCTTTTTCCCTGCGTTGCGGTTGATGGTGCCGTCGGCTACCATTTTAATAATCACCGACAGATTTTGGGCGGTTACCACACCGTCAGCAAAAGATTTACCCGCTTTGCTCAGTACCCCTGCACAGTCGGTAAGAATCCAAGTGGCGGAATCTTTCATATCGCAACCCAAAGCCACGGTATCGTCTAACAATTTGCTGATTTTACCGTCAGACAACAACAGGTCGATTTCTTTTTGCGAAATGCCCGCCGCCATATATTCTTCGGCTTTTTCGTCTACTGCCACAGGCTTGTCGGCTTTGATTTGTTCCAACCAAGCGTCGTCAATTACAATAGGCATTAAGTTGGCGTCGGGGAAGTACCGATAATCGGCTTCGGTTTCTTTGTTGCGCATGGCAAAGGTTTTGCCGCTAACGTCGTCAAACCGACGGGTTTCTTGCACCAATTCTTCGGTACCATATTCCAAAGCGTCCATATGACGTTGGGATTCATATTGAATGGCTTTTTCAATGGCTTCAAAGGAGCTCATGTTTTTGATTTCGGTACGCACACCAAATTCTTCGCTGCCTTCGGGTCGCACCGAAATGTTAACGTCGCACCGCATAGCACCTTCTTCACATTCCGAAATACCGCCCGAACGGAACATAGATTTCAGTTTGTTCAGGTAGGTTACCACTTCTTCGGCACTGCGGAAGTCGGGTTGGGTAACAATTTCAATCAGGGGTACGCTGGTACGGTTAAAGTCCACAAACGAGGAATTGCCGCTGTGCACCAATTTACCTGCGTCTTCTTCCATATGAATTTGTTTAATGCGAATATCTCGTGCCCCTTGCGAGGTTTTTACGTTCACCAAACCGTTGACACAAATGGGGTGATTGATTTGGGTGATTTGGTAAGCGCAAGGCAGGTCGGGATAATAGTAGTTTTTCTTGTCAAAGGTGGTGTAACGGTTGATTTCGCAGTTGAGCATTAAGCCTGCGGTTACCGCCAATTCTACCACGCGTTTGTTCATAATGGGCAACATACCCGGCATACCGCTGCAAGCGGGACAAACGCAATCGTTGGGTTCGTTTGCGGCAGAGTGACCGCCGCAAGAGCAGAAAATTTTGGATTCGGTAGACAATTCTACGTGGGTTTCAAGCCCAATTACCAATTCGTATTTCATGGCTTATTCCCCTTTCTTTTCTAAAGCCACAGCAAGACCAAGCAACCCTGCTTCGTCAAAGGCTTTACCAAACAGTTGCACCCCTTGGGTTGCCAAGGCGGGCGTGCCAATCAAATTGGCAAGGGCGGTGCATTCACTCTCGGTGAACACTTTGCCAAAAGCTTCGGTTACTTCATAGGCTTGGTAGCCGTCTGCAAAGGTGGCGGGAGTAAGCAATGCGTCGTACTGACCAAACAACTTAGTTACGGCTTCGCGTACCACACGGCGTACCCGCAAAGATTTGTCATAGCAATCTTTATAACGGTTTTTGGAAAGCACGTCAGAGCCGTATAAAATCACCGCTTTGGTGAGGAAGTTGAACCCTTCGGTGCGGGAGTTTACATACAATTCGTCAATGTTTTTGTAGTTGGCGGCACGGTGCCCATATTTTACCCCGTCGTAACGAGATACGTTGTTGCAGGTTTCGGCACACATCAAAATTTGCCAAGCGGTATTGGCAAGGGCGAACAGGTCGCAGTCGATTTCTACCACCGTTACCCCTGCGGCTTGCAAAGCGGTTACGGCGGCTTGCACCTTGGCTTTTACGCCGTCGTCGGCTTTGGCAACCAGATTTTTTACCACCGCAACGGTTTTACCTTCTGCCTTGGCGGGGGTATAATCATAGGTTTCGGTTTTGAGACAAGTACCGTCTTTGGGGTCGTGACCGGCAATATCGGTCATAATTTTGGCAACGTCTTGGGCGGTTTTGGCATATACACCAACTTGTTCCCCCGAAGCGGCACAAGAAATAACACCATAACGAGAAACCGTACCATAGGTGGGTTTTAAAAAGTCAACCCCTGCCAAAGCGGCGGCACGGCGGGTTGCCCCGTTCATGTCTACACCCAAAGCGGCTTGCACGTCCCCTTCGGCTACTGCCAAAGCGGCGGCACCTTGCAGGGTACCTTGTTGGGGGGCGGTGTAAGAAAATTCGCCCACCAAGTCCAAACCAAATTCACCCACGTGGGTTTTGCCGGCAATTTGGTAGCCTTTTTGTTGCAAACGGTCTACCACTTCGGCAGAAAACAGAGGGGTAAATCCCTCTAACATACGAGAGCCTGCGGTGGCAGGTGCGTCTTGAATCAGCAAGGTATCGTCTACGGCAATGGTACCTTGCCCATTGATTGTTACTGCAAATTTGTTCATCTTACACACCTCACTTTACCAGTCTGGGTACTTGCCAACTGTCTTCGCTGCGGGCGGGTGCACCTTTTAACAGGTCGGCACGAGCAAAGGGTTGTTCCCGTTTGTCTTCCCGCAATACGTTTACCATAGGCATTACGTGTACCATTTCTTCCACACCCTCGGTATCGCAAGCGGCAAGGGTGGCTTCGCTTTGTTTCATGGTTTCAAAAATGCCCTGCATCACCGCTTCTTCTTCCTCGGTCAAGGACAATTGGTTCAGTTGTTGGGCATTGGCAAAGGTAGAGCGTTTACCCCCGCCTTGTTTACTGCCTGCCGATTCGGCACGTTTGGCAAGAGCACTGCCGTTGCCAAGCAAATGCACGTCTTCCAACTGTTGGTTGGTAACCTCACCGGGAGCACCCAGCAACAAGTCTTGGGCGTTGCCGTTTAAGGGGAAGGCAATAACGTCTAAAATCTTTTCTTCGTCGGTAAGCAACATGACCATGCGGTCAATACCGGGCGCCATGCCTGCGTGAGGAGGTGCGCCGTATTGGAATGCGGTGTAAAGTGCGTTAAACCGCTTTTTCAATTCGGTTTCGGGATAGCCTGCAATTTCAAAGGCTTTTTTCATAATTTCAATATCGTGGTTGCGTACCGCGCCCGAAGCCAATTCTATGCCGTTGCAAACCAAGTCGTATTGGTAAGCAAGCACTTCGCAGGGGTCTTTGGTAAGCAACGCTTCCATACCGCCTTGGGGCATAGAGAAGGGGTTGTGGGTGAAAATGGTTTCCCCTGTTTCTTCGTCGTTTTCAAACATGGGGAAGTCTACCACAAAGCAAAAATCAAAACGATTTTCGTCGATTAAGTCCAATTGTTCTTTTTTGGCAAGCCAAGTACGAATCATACCTGCTTTTTTCTCGGCATCGTTCTTTTTGTCGTCGCAAATAAAGAACAGGGTTTCGCCTTCTTTTACCCCCGACAAGGTGGTGATTTCGGCTTTTTGTTCTTCCGAAAGGAATTTGGCAATGGGGCCTAAGAACACGCCGTCTTTTAAGGTAATGTAACCAAGACCGCCCAAACCAACCTCGGCAGAGGTGGCGTATTTCAAGGAATCTTCAAAGAATTTGTTGGATTTCCCCCTACAATCGGCCACGATTCCTCGCACCGGCTTGCCCTTAAAGGCAGGGAACGCAACCCCGGCAAAGAAGTCGGTCAAATCAAAAATAATCAAGGGGTTACGCAGGTCGGGTTTGTCCGAACCGTAGGTCATCATAGCGTCGGCATAGGTGATGCGGCGGAAGGGTTTGTCGGTTACCTTTTTGTCGGTAAATTTTACAAAGGTGTCGTGTACCACGTCTTCGCAAACGTCAAGTACCTCGTCTTGGGTGGCAAAAGCCATTTCAAAGTCCAATTGATAAAATTCACCGGGAGAACGGTCGGCACGAGCGTCTTCATCGCGGAAACAGGGTGCTACTTGGAAATAGCGGTCAAACCCCGACACCATAAGCAATTGTTTAAATTGTTGAGGTGCTTGGGGCAAAGCGTAAAACTTACCGGGATGTTTACGGCTGGGTACCAAGAAGTCACGAGCCCCTTCGGGCGAAGAAGCGGTCAAAATGGGGGTTTGCATATCTAAGAAACCCTTTTCTTCCATTTTGTTGCGCAGGTGACGAATGATTTGGGAACGAATCACCAAATTTTGATGGTTTTTGGGATTCCGAAGGTCTAAATAACGGTATTTTAACCGCAGTTCGTCTTTGCTTTGACGAGAAGCACGCACGTCAAAAGGCAGCATATTGTGGCTTTTGCCCAACACTTGCAAACTGTCGGCAACCAGTTCTACATAGCCTGTGTCAATTTTGGTGTTTACGGTTTCGGGGTCGCGTTGTTCAACCACACCGCTGACCGAAATAACCGTTTCACGGTTTACGTTTTTCAAAAATTCTTCGTTGTGCACCACCACTTGAGTTACCCCCGTGTAGTCACGCAGGTCAATAAAAATAACCCCGCCGTGGTCACGCACTACGTCGACCCAACCGGCTAATTGCACGGTTTGACCGATATGCTTGTCACAAATGTCGTTACAGTATAGTGTTCTGTACATACCATATACCTCCAAAAATTTTCCCAAATAAAAATCCCGAGAACATAATCAAAACTATGTTCTCGGGACGAGTCGTTAAAAACCCGCGGTGCCACCCGCATTGATGCGCCAAAGCGCACCCTCTTTTATATTGAATTGTAAAGGCGTAACACAGAGTGTTCCCAAGCTTACTACTTGTCTGAAATGCGCTTGCAGTCTACGAAGCATTCTCCCTGGCAGACGTTCCAAAAAAGCCGAGTCTCTATGAGTTATTATAGCAAAAAAATTGCAATTGTCAACAAAAAAATTCGCAAGACTTGGTCGGTCTTACGAATTTTTTGTTTTATAAGCCTATTGCAAATACGGAATCGCATCCCCCGTGGGGCCTGCGGTAATGTTGCCGCCGACTGCGCTCAGGGTTACCCCCCACTCTTGCACCGCGGCGGTTTTTGCCGTGGAGTCCAAACGACCGGAAGTCTCACATTGAATCGCATCCGCCAAAAAATCGGTGGTCAAAGTAAAGGTAAGGGTTTTGCTGTGAACATAATACGTTTTTGTTTTTCCGTTCCACGCGTTAAAGGCGCTAAACATGGTAGAGGTACTGGCGCCGGGCGCCAACGGTTTGCGGTAATACAGCATTGTGTAAGAAATCGAACTGCTACCCATATTTTCGGTCACGTTGGCTTCCAGCCAATCAGCCGTACGAACAGTATAATTATAGTCCACCTTTGAAGTAGTGCCGTCGTCGTTGGTATAGGTGGCGTTTTGTGCCCCTTTCTGGGGTCCTTGTCCGCCTTTCGCCAAGACCTGACGTGTTTTTGATCTTGAACCGTCGCCGTTCAACCAGTTGCTGGCATCGTTGTTGATCCAATTCACGGCTACGGCCACCCGCACGTAAACGGGCACGGTACCGTTGTTGGTAATGTATGCGTTGGCAGGACTGCCGCTACCGTTGATGACAATGTCCACGCCGCCTTTTGTCATGGTCGTGCTATCAACCCCCGACGTATGAACCAGCCATGCACCGGTTTCTCCCACGAAAGAGAATGCCATAATCGCAGCCAATAATGAGGCTACCAAAACCCGTTTGGGAACAAAAAGAAAAGAAGATGTTTTTTTCATGGTGACTCCTCCCTTTTCTACCCTGTGAACGAGGCATGTGTCGTATCACTCAACCATGGGGTATACACAAGGCGAATATCTACGGAATAGTTACCACCGCCGCCATTGGGATTGGCAGGGAAGTTGATGTTCCCGTAATCGGAAGCGGTTGTCACCGTATACCGTCCCCAACGCCAAGGCCACCGGTCTAAAAAGCCTATGCGATAGTCGCCATTGCCTGTGGCGGCATCACCAAAATCCAACCCGACCACACGGTACCCGTCATAATCCACCCACATGGGGAACGTAAGTTTGGTGGTGGTGTTCCAGCGGTTTTGTCCCACCAACGAAACCATAGTAGCTTGTTGTTTTTCGGGGCAATTGGTGTTGGTGGTTTCGGTATATGAAGTCCCGTTTGCGTCCCGCCAAGCCAGACCGGGATGCCAGTGGTCCTCTTCGGTATAGGCAATCATCTTGCCAAAATAAATCAAGGGTGTGGAACCGGAATTGTATTGGGTTTTGTTGCTGGTGGGAGTCATATAACGGAAGGTAACACAGTTGATTTTGCTAATGTCGATTTTATTGTCATACGATTTGGTCCAACTGCGCAAATCGATGCGCACGGTGTGATGGGTGCGGGGATTGCCGCCGTCGGTTTTCAGTTTAGACATATCAATGTTATACTCCAACCCGTCGTTTTTGGATACAGAGGAATGACAAAACGCAATATTCAGCATGCCGGGTGTACGAATTTCATAATACCCCGAAACCCAATAGTCCATGTAGATATGGGTATATTTGGTCAAGTCAACGTCTGTGTTCAGGTTGATTTGAACATTGTAATAATAATCATATACCGCGTCACCACCCACGCCGGGAAAATTCCCGTCCCCCGGGGTAGGGTCTACCATACGGAACCCCAGCATACGGGTCGCGCCCCATTTATCCAGAACCAATTCTTGGTCAGGGGTTGCCACGGTACCGTTGGTGGAAAAGTCCCCCGACTTATATCGTGGCAGGTACAACAAATTCCCATAATCAATAGCGGTATTTTGGGCTCTAAAGTCAATGGAGCCGGCAACACCGCCGGTAACAGAGTCGGACGTGCAGCGGTTCCCACTCAGGTTCCAATAATCTCGAACACCATCGCTGTTGGAGTCTTGCGGCGCCCAGTTATTTACTCGTGACGTAGAAAACAACAACTTTGCTTGGGGGTCAGTTTCGTCATAGGTACGATACGCCGGTTCTTCGTCATAAACGTATTGGGAGCCGTCCGGCAAGGTGGTGGTTATATCGTCCCCCGGATAGGCTTGAGCTGTTTGTTGAAAGGGGCTTTCAGGAAAAATAATCGCCGCAAACAAAATAGCAAAGCAAAGAAACAACGACAATATTTTTTTCACGACGAATCACCTCCATAGTATTTTAAAACAATATATCAAGTTAATCCTATCACTAACACAAGAAAATTGCAAGAGCAAATCTGCGGTTTTTTAATGATACTTGGGCAAATAATCCCCGTGGGCTTCAATCAAATCGTCCACCATTTTTACGATCGTGTCAAGATCCAGCTCGCTACCGGTGTGGGGGTCAAGCATAGCCGCTTGGTAAATATGTTCCTTTTTCAAGGTGCGAGCCGCTTCAATGGTGAGCAGTTGCACGTTGATGTTGGTCATGTTCATGGCGGCGCATTGTACCGGCAAGGGACCTACGTGGCAGGGATGCACCCCTTTGCCGTTTACCAAACACGGTACTTCTACGCAAGCATCTTCGGGCAGATTGGTAATCAGGTGCCCCTTGTTGAGCACGTTACCGCCAATTTGCATGGGTTTGCCTGTCACCACCGATTCCATAATATGGGAAGCATATTCGTGGGTGCGGGTGTGTTGTTTTACCCCATCCTTCAACAGTTGTTGGTATTCATTTTTCCAGCCTTCGATTTGCGCCACACAACGGCGGGGATATTCGTCCAACGGAATGTTAAATTTTTCAATGAGTTCGGGGTATTTATCCTTAATATAGAACATATTGTATTCCCCGTTATGTTCGCTGGATTCGGTGCAATAATAACCGAAGCGGCGAACGTAATCAAACCGCACTTTATTATAGCAGTTGGGGTCGGCAATTTTTTCGTCCATTTTGGCTTTAATGGCAGGATACAAATCGTTGCCGTCTTTATCTTTCAGTTCCAACAACCATGCCATGTGGTTAATGCCTGCAATCAGTTCTTTGCGCCCTTCGATTTTATCTTCCATGCCCAACTGACGAAGCAAATCTTCCGAGCAAACCTGCACGCTATGGCACAAACCCACCGTTTGAATGGGGGTATACCGTTGCATATAGCCACTAAGCATGGCCATGGGATTGGTGTAGTTTAAAAACAAAGCGTCGGGGCAGACTTCGGCCATATCGGCGGCAAAGTCGGCCATTACGGGAATGGTGCGAAGTCCCCGCATAATGCCTCCAATACCAAGGGTGTCGGCAATGGTTTGACGCAAGCCGTATTTTTTCGGCACTTCAAAGTCGATGATGGTGCAGGGGTCATACAAGCCCACCTGAATGGCGTTGACCACAAAACTGGCGCCACGCAAGGCTTCTTTGCGGTTTTCCACACCCAAATAGCACTCAATTTTACCGTAGCCACCCATGGTCTTACGCATGGCTTCTAAAATGGTGCGGCTTTCTTCCAACCGCCCACCGTCAATATCATAAAGAGCAAACACGCTGTCCCGCAAGGCTTCACAGCACATGCAGTCACCGATTACGTTGCGGGCAAATACCGTACTGCCTGCTCCCATAAAGGTAATTTTCATAACACCATCACTCCTTTTTCTCATTATAACAAAGCAAGTAAAAAATTGCAACAAAAACCCGCTTGGCAAAACACCAAACGGGTTGTGGTTTAAATGTTACGGGTTTACAAACGCATCGGCGGTGGGGAACGAAGAAAGAGCGCCGCCAACCGAAGCAGGGGTAACACCCCAGGCTTTATACACGGCAGTGCTGGTGGTACCGCTAAAATGAGCCGACCGTTCGGCTTGAATGCCTTCTACCAACAATTCGGCGGTCATGGAAAAGGTTAAAGACTTACCGTGAACGTAAATGGTTTTGGTTTTGTCCGAACCGGTAAAAGAGTCAAATATTTTTGTGGTGGTACCACCTGCCGCTAAAACAGGAGTGTAATAAAACACCATGTATTTAACCGTTTTGTCGCCTACGGTTTCGCTAATATCTTGCCGTTTCCAACTGGAGTTAACGGTAAAACTGTAGTCGGCAGAGGCGCTAAGTCCATCAGGCTGGGTGGTAGCCGACATGCTGGGGGCTTGTGCCCAATACAGTCGCCATTGGGCATTGCCGTTCCAGTTGTTGGAGGTATCGTTAATATAATTCACCCCCATAACCACCCGAACGTACATGGGAATATTGCTGTTATTTTTTACCGTAATGGCAGGCCAAGTACCGCTTAGGGTAAGGGTATTGGTGGTGAACTTGGTCATTTTGGTGGTATCGTTGCCCGAGGTTTGCACCAGCCAAGCACCGGTTTCGCCCACCATGGAAAAAGAAAGGGTCACCAAAAGCAAAGCAATGACAAGCACTCGCTTTGAGCGACGGAAAAACGTCTTTTTCATACCGTCGCCCCCCTAACTAACCGTATACTGACCCAAAGCGTGGGCAGTAATATATTTGCTGTTGTTGCGCGTTAAAGGTAAACTTTGGTTGCCACCACCGGTAGAATATAAGTAGGTATTGGGGAAGGCTTTTAAGGCTTGGTTGGTGGAGGCGGCCGAGGCGTCTGCTCGTCGCCAACGCCAACAACTGCGGTCTAAGGCATTATAATAATAGTCTACCCCTGTGTTGGTACGGTCGCCAACAGGTAAACCAATCACGGCACATTCTGCTTTTTTAGTAAGCCAAGTGGGGAAATGCACCATAATATCGTTATTATACCGTTGATAACCTACCAAAGAAAACATCCCCCCTTGGTTGGGGTCTTTTGAGGTATCGCCGTAACTGCTCCAAAACTGCAGGTTGTCGGTACGGCGCATGGCAATCATTTTACCAATCCAAATGGTGGGGGATTTGCCGGTACTGGTATATTGGGTACTGGAAGAGGAAGACATATATCGTAAGGTAACCCCATCTATACTGTTCAGGTTAATGGTCGTACCGTATTGGGTATTGGTTTGGGAAAATTCACGCAGGTCCAAATAATAGCTGTGACCGGTACGGGGGTTGTCACCGTCTAACCGCAATTTAGCAAAGTCAATGTTAAACTCAAACCCGTCCACCTCAGA
Source organism: Clostridia bacterium (assembly GCA_017556785.1). Taxonomy (GTDB): domain Bacteria; phylum Bacillota; class Clostridia; order Oscillospirales; family Acutalibacteraceae; genus UMGS1484. The sequence continues at coordinate 15,346 of JAFYMD010000087.1, forward strand.
ATTATAAGCATTATCCCACAACGCTACGTTCAGTTTCCCGTCTACCGATTTATTGTAATCCGAGGAAATCCAGAAGTCCAAATACAAGTGGGTCATTTTGGAAAGGTCAATAGCCGAATTAAACTTACAAATCAAGTTCCAATAATAACAGGTGCCAGAGGCAACGTTAATGCCGTCTTTTGCGCTGGTTTTGAACCAAGCCATGCGGGTAAGACCCCAGTTTTTCATAAATGTTTGTTCAGCCGTAGTACCTACGGTACCGTTTGCTAAGGTGTCGGTATCGGTCTTTACTACCCCGTAGCTAATGTTGTTGTAATTGTTTTTGCCGGAACTGAAAAAGAAGTTCCCGTTAATTGACTGGCCGCTGGTACCAATGCCACCGCGGGTGGTCGCCGTGCCGGGCAAGTGAACCGAAGTACCGCTGGCCGCCCAGTTTTGAAGATTGGCAGTGGTGTACAGCAAAATTTGATTGGGGTCATTGGCGTCGTAATACTGATAAGCGGGTTCGTGAATATAAGTATAACCATTGCTGGTTACACTTTCACCCGGGTTTGCCGCTTGCACAACCGGCACAATAGAAATGTGTTTGAAATAAAGCACACCGGTGACCATAATCACCAAAGACAGGAGAAAGGAAGAGGTTCGCTTTAACACGGTGCAACACTCCTTTACTGCACAAAATCTTACACTAAAGACAATTTTACATTTATCATCATACCACAACGGCAACGAATTTTCAACATTTTTTGTAAAATGTGTTATTTTTTTGAAGACGTTTTTTCTTGCCGTAGGTTGCGGAGCGATGTAGGCATCGCCCCCCTACCCTTTAATATATAAAAACCGCTCAACGTGTGAGCGGTTTTGGGTTGTATTTGTTTTTACGGGCTTACGTAAGCGTCCCCCGTGGGATAAGAAGACATATTGCCGCCCACCGAGGCAGGGGTTACTCCCCAGGCTTTGTAAATCGCCGTTCCGGTGGTTCCTCCCGAGAAGTGGGAAGAGGTTTCACATTGAATAGAATCCACCAACATGTCAAAGGTCAAGCTAAAGGTTTGCGATTTGTTGTGTACGGTAACCGTACGGGTATCCACATTGCCGGTAAAGGCAGAAAACATAGCGCTGGTGGTTTTGCCCGCCCCCAAGGGCGCGGTGTAATACAGTATTTTCCAGGTTGCGGTGGCATTGCCGATCACGTCGTTAAAGCTTTTTTCTACCCAACCGCTCCCTACGGTGTAGCTGTATTCTGCCGATTGGGAGGTACCGTCGTCGTTGGTATAAGCGGCGCTTTTGGGCACACGTGCCAAATACAACCGACCTTGTGTCCAAGAAGAACCGTTATTCCAGTTGCTGGCGGTGTCATTGACGTAGTTCACGCAAAAGGCCGCCCGCACGTACATGGGAATATTGCTGTTGTTGGTTATGGTAAGTTTAGGCCAAGTTCCCCCAATGGTCAAAGTGGTATTGGTAACCTTGGTCATGGTGGTACTGTCGGTACCGGAGGTGTGCACCAGCCAAGCGCCCGTTTCCCCCACAAAAGAAACCGAAAGCATTGCCACCAACAAGGCGGTTATCACCAGGAGCTTTGAGCGATGAAATCGTTTTTTGTTCATATTCATGCCCTCCTCCTTAGGTAAACACTTTCGTGTAATGGTTGTGGGACGTAATATACTTGCTGTTTTTACGGTCAAATTGCTGCGAACTGGCACCACCGCCGCCGGCATTGGGATCTTTGGGGAATCCAATGAAATGGTCGGTGGTTTCGTAGGTAGGATCCAAACTTCGTCTGTACCGCCAACTTATTCGGTCCAACGCGTTCCACCCATAAGAGGTACTACCGCTGGTAGCGCCGTAGTCCATGCCGATAATAAACGGGGTACGTATACCAACCCAACCGGGAATGGTAACAATGGTGCTGGTATTCCAACGACTTTGACCGGCAAAGGCTACCAAGGCGTTTTGGTCGGTATAACTGGTATAGATACTTCCCGAACCATTGGAAAACACTATATTGGGCTGATAATTGTCGGTTTCGGTGTAGGCAATGGCTTTGGTAAAATAAATGTGGGGCGAACCGCTGCTATAACTGCTGAGGTTGGCGGTGGGACTCATGTAGCGGATGGTCATGCCACCGATGGACGAGAGTTTATGGTTCCCACCATTGGAAATGGTGTCGCCATGCGCCCGAAGATCCAACCGCATAATATGACCGGTGTTGATCTTGCCGTTGGAATCGCCTTTTAGCTTAGTAAAATCAATATCGAATTCAAACCCGTCCAATGAACTGACACCCGAAGTCCAAAACGCTACGTTTAACTGACCGGGCGTACCCTTGGTATAGTTGCCTTCTAACCAAAATTCCAAATAAACGTGGGTGAATTTACGCAAATCGTAAGAGGTATTGAAAAACACCTGAAAATCATACCAATAGTTCCAAGAACCGCCGGTTGAAACCTGGTTTTTATCGGGATTCCAAACCCCCAGCATTTTATTGGTCTTCCAGGCATTCATTACCGTTTTTTGAGCATCGGTCGCGGTATGACC
>JAFYMD010000088.1 GCA_017556785.1 Clostridia bacterium
AAATGCGTCGGTAGCGGCAGGGGTTATGCTCTACCAAATGGCGTTTGGGCAAGAAGAGTAAGGGGTGAAATCGTTGAAAGAAAAAGATTTATTGATCGATGATATTTTAAACGATATTTCCGGTAAGCGTACGCGGGCAGGCGGAATGCCGATAGGTGTTGACTCTTTGGTAGATGAGATTTTGGCAGAGTCCTCTTACAGAAAAACGGCATCTGTGCAAGAACGGTCCGATTCCGAAGCAAAACCGGTCGTCACGTCTAGGTCAAAAAACGAAGAAAAAACCGAGCCTTGGGCGGAACGCCAAAATGAGGAAAAACCCGTTTCAAAAGAAGCGACGGTAGAGGACGCGGTTTCGGTACCCGTACCTGTGGCGGCTGTTCCCATAGTCGAGGAACAACCGAGTCCCCAAAAAGAAAAGAAAGAAAAACCCGTGAAAGAAAAGAAAGAGAAAAAACGCAAAAAGAAACAGGAAGAAGAGGATTTGCTGGCAACCATTACCCCTTGGGATCAACGGCATGCCCGTACCGAGGTGATTTTGCCCGACCAAGCAAACCGGTCTGCCGATTCTATCGACAATATGACAGGGGTTAAAAAATCCCGTTCCTTTTTGCAATCCTTGAAGCAGAAAAATACCGCTTCTGCTGAAAAACCGCGGGAAGACGTGCTCTATAAAAAAGGAGATACCGTCATTTTACCGCAACCGGTGATTCCCGCCCCCGAAAGCGGAAACTTGGCAGACGTTTCTACCATGGAACTCAAGGAAACCGTGGCGGTTGCCGCCAAGGAAATCGAAGATACTTACGAGCCTACCCGTATGGTGACCCGTGTGGTACCTTCGTCGGAAACGTTTTCGGAACGTTCCAAATCGTTGGGAATTCATCCCGACGAAATTACGGGACAGGTTCGGTTAGAAGGGTTCGACACACAGCCGATCAACACACCGACCGAAGAAAAATGGGAAAACGAGTTCGTTTCCGGCCGAGAAGATAAGATTAAACAATTTAAAATGAACAAACCCGAACAAGACGACAGCCAACCTCTGACTCATGAAGAGGATGGGGAATACCATACTCCCCAAGATGCTACGCCTATCAAATATGATCTGCTTGCTCGCCGTCATAGCGTAGGGTTGCGTTTTTGGGTTACCTTTGTGCTGTTTGTGGTGTCGGTTTTGCTTACCGTTTCTCATAGTGTCGACCTGACCAACGGCTTGCTGAGTGACAATCCTTCGTTATTGATCGGCATTTATTTGTTTGTGCTGATCGTGGTTGCCTTACTAAACGTAGGGGTCGTGTTGGGCGGTTTAAAAACCTTGTTTAGCGGGAGCGATCAAGACACGCCGGCGGCACTTGCCATGATCGTTTCGTTGGTGCAAGGTGGTGTTATGGCCGCCGCGATTGATCAGTTGCCTGCCAACTTTTCTGCCATGTTTATGGGAAGTTGCGGGATCTTGGCTATACTACTCAATTTGTGGGGGAAACGGCTGGTGTTTAATCGTTTGTACCGCAACGTGGAATTAATCGGCAACGATCGCATCAAGCACGGGGTCACTTTGATCAATCATAAAGAAGAAGCCTTTGAATTGGGTCGCGGTCTTTCGGTGGGAACACCAATTGTTGCCATGGACGTAAAGGAACGTAATTTACAAGATTTTATATATCACTCTTACGCTCCCGACGGCGCTGAGCGTGCTGCTCGCTTGCCTACCTGCTTGTTCTTACTGTTTGGCGCAGTTGGCGGTGTAGCAGGGTATTTGTTTACCGTTCATGCTACGGTTGCCCATATGGTGGTTATGGTGGTTTCCGGTTTTGCCGGCGGTGTTTGTGTTGGATTGCCCTTGTGCCTTTTGTTGTCAGGCAATTTGCCTTTTGCACGGGTAACTCGCCGATTGTTCCGCCGCAGAATTATGTTGTCGGGTTATGACGCGGTGGAAGAATTCCGCGATACCGACGTGCTGACCATTGATGCTTCTCAATTATTCCCCTCGGGTACAGTTACCCTTAAAAGTATTAAATCCGCCTCCAATCAAAGTTTGGACCGTTCCATTATGGACGTGGCAGGGGTAGTATATACTGCCGATTGCCCCTTGAAATCGCTGTTTGAATCCATTATACAAGGCAAAACCGATTTGTTGCCCGAAGTAGATTCCTTGGTTTACGAAGAAGAAATGGGACTTTCCGGTTGGGTGAGCGGATACCGTGTGTTGGTTGGTACCCGTCAATTGATGGAAAATCACGGTGTTGCCATTCCCGAAGACGTAGACTATGAAGAAAAATATAACGAAAGCGGCTTAAAAGCGGTTTATTTGTCTACCCAAGGAATTTTGTCGGCGGTGTTTTTGGTGAAATATACAGCCGATCCTCGTATTGCTCAAGCGGTGCGCCATGCGGTTGACAGCGGATTGAGCTTGCACGTTTATTCTTGCGACCCCAATTTGACTCGCGACATGATCTGTCGTATGTTCCGCTTGCCTACCGCCGCAGTACGTATTATGGGACCGGTGGCTCGCAGACTGTATAAGCAACAGGCGGAATCTCAAAACGGTGTTTCGGCCATCCTTTCTTACGAAAAAGATGCAGGGGATTTTTGTAGCGGTATTACTGCGGCAAAACATTTGGGCAAGGTGATTCGTGTTGCTGCTGTCTTACAAATTCTGTGCCTGATTGCAGGTGTTGCCTTGTTTGCTTTTGGCATTTATACCCAAGGAACAGCGGGAATGTCAGGCAGTATGGTGCTTGTGTATCAATTGGCAACTACGTTGATCACGTTGGGATTGCCGTTTCTTATGGGACGATGAACAAATCAAAAACCTTGGGGCTTTATATTCATGTGCCCTATTGCAAACAAAAGTGTCATTATTGCGATTTTTATTCCCTTGCCAATCCCCAAACGGCTATGGAATATGCCGCTCACGTGGCCAAAACGGTTGCAGACATGGCAAAGCGATATCCCTATCTTGTAGATACTGTTTATTTTGGCGGCGGCACTCCTACCATGATGCCCAAAGAGGGACTTGGTTTGATTCTACAAGCCGTTCGCACCCATTTTGCGGTGACCGATGATGCCGAGATTACCTGCGAGATCAATCCGGGGGAAGGATACCCCACCTCGGTGGAGGCGTTAGCCGACCTTGGGGTCAATCGTCTTTCGGTGGGGTTGCAATCGGCGGTGGAAACGGAACTTGGCGTTCTTGGTCGCAAACACACCCAAAATGACGTGAAAGTCTTGCTTGACCGTGCCAAAGCGGCAGGCATTCATAACACCTCGGTGGATTTAATGTGGGGCATTCCCCATCAAACGGTGGCATCTGCCTTGCAAAGCGTGGATTTTGCCGTGTCTTTGAATCCTACCCACATTTCTGCCTATATGCTGAAAATCGAAGAGGGAACATCCTTCGGGAAAAATCCGCCACCCTTGCCCGACGAAGATACGGTGTGCGAGATTTACGAAACTTGTTGTAGTGCCCTGGAACAAGCAGGATATCCCCGATATGAGATTTCTAACTTTGCCAAAATCGGCTTTGAAAGTAAGCATAACTGCAAATATTGGAACTGCGAAAACACCGTGGGAATCGGCCCTGCCGCCCATTCTTTTGTAGACGGCAAGCGGTTTTATTATCCTCGCGACCTGCAAGCATTCGTACAGGGGTGCGACCCTGTGGACGATGGGGTAGGGGGCGATTTTATCGAATACGCCATGTTGCAACTACGCCTTGCAAGGGGCTTGCAACAACAGGATTGTATGAAAAAATTCGGTCATCCCATTCCCCAGGAGTTGCTTACCAAAGCCAAACCCATGATAGATCATGGCCTGATGACCTATGACGGCAACGCCCTTTGTTTTACCACCAAAGGCAACTTGGTTTCCAATGAGATTTTAGCGACCATATTATAAAAAACGGTAGCCGAGGAACCCTCGACTACCGTTTTGTGTTATATATGTACCGTGGTGTCTACCACCGTGCGGTCGAAATGCACCTGCTTGCCGTCGATGATGGCATTGCTTTCTGCCACAATATAATGACTGACAGCGGTGTCGGGGGTAATGACCAAGTCGCGAAATCCCCAAAATCCTTTGGTTAAATCCTTTTCCAGCGTGTAAGAAAAATTCCCCGTTTCGGCAATTACCAAATTGCGGTATTCTTCCCCCAACGGTAACACCCGATTCAAATGGGTGTGCCCCATAAACAATCCCTTAATGCGAGTTTCGGTTTTCAGCAACGAGCGAAAAGCTTCGCTGTCCAAATCCAAATTGAAGTAATGGGAAACCAAATATACGTTGTTTTGGGGATGGGCTTCGATTTGCGACCGAATGTAGTCCACGTCGGCTTTGCTGTATTTGTCGGAGCTGTCATAGGTGTGTCCCAAATCCTCTGCGAAATTGGAAAGCATCACAAAGGTGTTATTGCCTAAAATCACTGACCCTTGTCGATGATTACCCGTAAGTGCCAACCAATCCTCATCGGTAAATTGCTCGTGGTTGCCCGGCAAAATAAAACGGGGGAGGGGCGGCAGTTGCGAAAGATAGTTTTTTATAAAATCTTGCCCTGTGCTGTACCCCTTATCATAAGGGGTCTTTTTGTCGTGATAATCCAACGAAATGTCACCGGGAATAAAAATGGCATCAAAAGGGTCGGCTTGATGCTCTTTGAGCATCGTGTCCACCCAATGTTGCATTCGTTCTTCATTGGTTAGCCCATACCATTCTCGACCGTATAAATCGGTACAATGCATGTCCGATGTAAGTAACACCCGAAAACGGGTTTGATTGGGGGGCGTTTTGCATATCAGTTCCGTGGTTGACATAACACTCAACTCCAAGTATATAGATTTAATTGATTATATCAATTAGAATGGCAATTGTCAACCAAACGAAAAAATGATTTTTCTGCCGAAAAACCTTGCATTTCCCAAATTTTGTGGTAAAATGTTCGTGTATATTATTTTATCTACTATGTGGAGGGTTTACCCATGAATCAAGCAGACAAAACCATGGAAAAAATCGTTGCTCTTGCCAAAGGTCGGGGCTTCGTGTTCGCCGGTAGCGAAATCTACGGCGGTTTGGCCAACACCTGGGACTACGGTCCTTTGGGTGTGGAACTGAAAAACAACATCAAAAAAGCTTGGTGGAAAAAATTCGTTCAAGAAAACAAATACAACGTTGGCTTGGACGCCGCTATTTTGATGAATCCCCAAACTTGGGTGGCTTCGGGTCACTTGGGTGGCTTCTCCGACCCCCTTATGGATTGCCGCGAATGCAAAGAACGGTTCCGTGCCGATAAACTCATTGAAGACTATATTGCCGAAAACGGCCTTACCTTGGACAAACCCATTGATGCGTTTACCCAAGAAGAAATGAAAAACTATATCGAAGAACACAACATTCCTTGCCCCACCTGCGGCAAGCATAATTTTACCGATATCCGTCAGTTCAACCTGATGTTCAAAACCTTCCAAGGGGTTACCGAAGATGCCAAAAACACCGTATATCTTCGTCCCGAAACCGCCCAAGGTATTTTCGTGAACTTTGCCAACGTGCAACGTACCACCCGTAAAAAAATGCCCTTTGGTATCGGTCAAATCGGGAAATCTTTCCGTAATGAAATCACTCCCGGTAACTTCATTTTCCGTGTGCGTGAGTTCGAACAAATGGAATTGGAATTCTTCTGCCAACCCGGTACCGATTTGGAATGGTTCACCTATTGGCGTTCTTTCTGTCGCGATTGGTTGCTCTCACTGGGCATGAACGAAGAACATCTGCGGCTTCGTGACCACGATCCCGAAGAACTGTGCTTCTATTCCAAAGCCACCACCGACTTCGAATTCTTGTTCCCCTTTGGTTGGGGCGAACTGTGGGGCATTGCCGACCGTACCGACTATGACCTTACCCAACATCAAAACACCTCGGGCAAAGATTTGTCTTACTTCGACCAAGAAAAGAACGAACGGTACGTTCCTTACGTTATTGAACCCTCTTTGGGTGTAGAACGTTCTTTCCTCGCTTTCCTTTGCGATGCTTATGACGAAGAAGTGGTAGACGCCGAAAAGAATGATACCCGTGTGGTTATGCACTTCCATCCCGCTTTGGCACCGTTCAAATGTGCCGTATTGCCCCTCTCTAAAAAATTGGGCGAAAAAGCAGGGGAAGTTTACGAAATGCTTGCCAAACACTTTATGGTAGACTATGACGAAGCAGGCTCTATCGGTAAACGGTATCGTCGTGAAGATGAAATCGGCACTCCCTTCTGCATTACCTACGACTTTGAATCCGAAACCGACGGTTGTGTCACCGTACGTGACCGTGATACCATGGAACAAGTTCGTTTGCCCATTGATTCGTTGGTTGCTTATATCAACGAAAAATTAGAATTTTAAGGAGAAACCACATGCCTGAAATGACTCCTCGTGAACGGTTTATTGCCGCCTTAAAACGGCAACCTCTGACCGGTCGTGTTCCCACTTTTGAATTGGTGTTCTTCCTCACCATGGAAGCCTTTGGTGTGGTGCACCATAGCCAACGGCATTTCCGTCAATGGAATCAAATGTCCAAAGAAGAACAAGCCGCTCATTACAAAAGCATTGCCGAAATGTACGTAATGACTGCCGAAAAATACGAGCACAATGCGATTTTTGTCCACGAAACCCCCATGGGTGCCATTCCCATTTTGGAGCAAATCCGTGAAATTTCGGGGAACAAATACTTCCTTATGCTCCACGGTGACGCTACTTATGAAGTACCCGACGGCAATCATATGTTGGACTTTACCTATCGTATGGCGGACGAACCGGAAGAAATGCAGACGGAAGCCGACGAGCGGGTAAAACGGAAATTGGAAGAGTACGAAAAAGCCTTTGGCAACCGCTCCGATTTGATCGACGGTGCGGCTCTTTGCGCCGACTATTGCCTCAATGTGGGTCCCTTCTTGAGTCCCACTCAATTCTCGGAATTCGTGGCACCGTATCTTGAAAAACTCATTGCAGGCTATCGGGATATGGGTATTTATACCATTAAGCATTCCGACGGTAACATTATGCCTATCATCGACCAAATCGTGCAATGCAAACCGGATGCACTCCATTCCCTTGACCCCCAAGGCGGTGTAAGCCTT
>JAFYMD010000089.1 GCA_017556785.1 Clostridia bacterium
AAGCTCGTAGGTGATGGCATTGCGCATTAAGGTTTTGTCCCAATAGTTGGCAAGCAAAATCCATTTTTTGGAAGCCCCCATGCCCAACAGATCGGTTTTCTTTTCAAACTTGATTTGATAGGGTTTTTTGGGCAATTGCCAAGTGGAGTTGCCCCGCCCTTTAATAGAAATTGCCGCATCGGTAATATCGTCGTAACCTTCGGCACGCATGCTGAAGGTGGCGGGCAGATTTTCGTCTTTGGTAATGGACGAAGGTGAAACGCCGTTGTCCAAGGTGATGTACAGCGTGGGCAGGTTGGTGACTTGGGTGGGAGTGTCGGCCGCCACGGTGGACACCATGCCTGCGGTGGGTAACAGCGTACACAGACAAAGCAACCAACATAAGGTGTGTCGCAAAATTTGTTTCATACAAAAAACATCCTTTCGAGGAGAGTGTTAGGGAGTAAGGGAAGCACTACCGCAACAAATGTCCACATAAACTGCAATAGCGACCGGTGTTTTTGGTGCCGCACATGGGACAGTATATTTCCGGGTATTGCTCGGTGGTTTTTGATCCGTTTGAATCGGTTTTGTTGGGGAGAGCGTCGGGCTGAATGGCGGGCTTGGTACGATCGTTTTTGTTGCGTACAATCAAAAAGATGACCACGCCCACAATGATCAGCAAAATCGTGCCGCCACCGATGGCCAGCAAAATCAACAGCATGTCGCTGTCTTGGCTGTTTTTGGATTGCTTGTTTTGGTCAGCATCGGCAGAGGTTGCGGGTGTCGGGACAACCGATTCCTCCGAAGCGGCGGGAGCCGATGCTTCCGGTTCAGAGGCGGCGGGCTGTGAAGGGGGCGGCGTGGGTGTGGGAATGGCGGTGGAAAAAGCAAAACCGTATTTGTTGGCATAGGCTTCTGCCGCCGAGCCTGCCGAACCGTATATGGTGAAGTTGGGCAGGGGAACGAAACCGCCGGTGCCCGATTGGAACCCAAAGGCATAGTCGGCAATGCTGACGAGAGAATCCGGCAAGGTGACCGAGGTGAGGTTGGGGCAATTGGCAAAGGCACCGTTGTACACCGAGGTGACCCCTTGAGGCAGGGTTACCGATTGCAGAGCGGTACAGTTATAAAAAGAACGATAGCCCACGGTTTTAACGTGGTGGGGAAAATCACGTCGGTGAGTGTCGTACAGTTTTTAAAGGCTTCTTGTCCTACCTCGGTGACCGTATACGTGGTAATCTTGTCGGGAATGACCAAACTTCCTTGGCAGGAATCGCTGTAGCCGCTCACCATGGCGGTGTTGGAGGGAGTGTAGGTATAGGTGAGTTGTACCTCGCTCGCGGCAGGCAACAGCCAAACACAGGCAAAGGTGATGAGTAAGAGCCAAGAAATCAGCAGTTTTTTCATACAATTACCGCCTTTATTGTTTTTTCTTTTTGGAGGAAACGATGATCAAAATAATGAGAATGAACAACACACCGCCGCCGATGATCAGGTACGTTTGGTAGGTTTTGGCAAAGTTGATCAGCTTGTCTACCGTCGAGAGTTCCTCCGACGGTTGGGGTGCGGGCGGATTGAGCAAGTCGGCCAATTGTTGTTCGGTCAGTACCTTGTAGGTGACACCGTGAGCGGTGGCATATTCTTGGGCTTTGGTTTTGTCCAGACCTTGCATCAAAAATTGGGGGACAAGCTCGTGCTCGCCGCCTTCTTGATACAGGAATCCCAAAGCATGTTCCCCTATGTTTTCAATGGATTTGACCATGGTTACGGTTTTCAGTTGGGGGCAGTTGATAAACGCTTCTTTTTGAATCCAAGTCAATTGGTCATTGAGGCGCAGATTGGTCAAATAGGCGCTGCCGTTAAAGGCGCGTTCACCAATGTGTACCGTGTCGGCGGGTAGGGTGTAGTCGGTGGCGGTACGTCCTGCAGGATAATGCATGAGGGTCTTGGGACTGTCGTCGGTTGCTATGTTAAACAGTACGCCATCTCGTTCTTCAAACAGGGTACTGCCTGTCCCTACGTGGTAGGCGGTCACCGAGGTGCAAAAATCTAAGGCACCGTGACCGATTCGCGTCAGCGAAGTGGGAATGGTCAATTCCTTGAGCGCGGAACATCCCATAAAAGCACCTTCTCCCACAGCGGTCAAGGTTTCCGGCAATTGAATGGTTTCCAATCCTCTGCAATAAGCAAGGCAAAAATCACCAATCTCGGTTACGCCGTGGGGGATTTGCAGGGAAATCATGTTTTCAAATTCATAAAAGGCATCTTCCCCAATGGCGGTCAGGTTTCGCCCCCCCAATTGAGAGGGCAAGATCACCGAGCCGGTCAATTTTTGGGTGGTACCCACCAGCATAACGGTGCCGTCGGGCAAAATCTCGTAGCGGTAAACACCGTCTACCTCTTCGGCTGACACACAAGGAGCAACCAGGGTCAAGCACACGAAAAGGGTAAGCAGACACACGATCAATCGTTTCATAAAAAAGCCTCCTGTCTATAATTAGATTCATTATACTATAAATGGATGAATTATGCAATGGGTTTATGGAAAGAATCGGCGGAATTTTAGCGATTCGGGAAAGAAGATCTTTTGGTTTACATAATCCCAAAAAGCGCGCGTTTTTGGATGCTGATATCAGGCCTGTGTTGCAAAATGCCAAAATCCACCGATCCATTGCGATTTTTTTGATTGCTCAAAAGTGTTGGTACAGCAGGCTTTGGGGCATTTTTTCAAAATTCTTGAAAATTGATTTGTTGCAAAATGGGGTTAAACCGCCTGTCACGTCGTCAACCCATGCTACAATAGGGGCGAACCAAAGGAAAGGAGCATTTCATGGACCAAAACCCGATGAAGACCCAATACGTACAAGGCAGGGATTCCTACCGTACCATAGCCGAGCAATACGGGTTGTCGTTGTCGCAGGTCAGTCGTATGGCGAAAGAGCAAGACTGGGTGGCGGAGCGCCGTCGGTTTCGGCAAGATCAAACCGTGACAGAGCCTTCTTTTACGCAGGAGGAACGCGAGGAGGAAACCCCTTCTTTTGACCGTTTGCAACGCCTGCTGTGCCTGTCCGATCGATTGTTGGACGTGGTGGAGCAAGCGGTGAACCGCTTGCGAGTGGAAGAGATCTTGTCGGAAAAAACCGCAATCAAAACCTTGGCGGGGGCAATTAAGGACATTAAAAGTATTCAAAGCGTGTCTACCGAACTGGATTTTGAAGAGCAACGGGCGCGCATTGCCAAGCTCAACCGTCAGGGAAAAGAGGAAATCGACACCACCGAAATTCGGGTGACCTTGCTGGGTGCAGATGGTTTGGATGCATGACTTCTTTTTTTTTGAAAGAAAAGTCGCATTTTTGCGAC
>JAFYMD010000090.1 GCA_017556785.1 Clostridia bacterium
TACGTCGTTTTGTGCCAAAGCCGTACCATTTACGGCAGAGCGGATTTCTACATGGAACGTAGCACTGCCTTGGGTCAAGTTCACCGCAACTTTTGCGCCGTACAAATCAGCAGATTCAGGCACAAATTCTTGAGCGATATACCGATAATCATTCCAATGTGGGTCAGTTGAGGTAGCAGAAGAAAGCCCCACATGATAAAGGGGATTCGGATTGTCGGTCCATTGTTCAAACACATCCGATTCAGGAGGGGTTACCACATCCGGGAGCAGGGCAACGTATGCCAGCGAAACGCCTTCACTTTGACCCGCTACACCGGAGAGCTGAAGCACATTTTCGCCTTCTTCCAAATAAGCGGTAACCATAACCGTATTGAACAGATGCTCGGAATGGGTGGGAGATAATGTCAATGTTTGGGATTGTCCGTTTACCGTCAGGGTTAGCTTTTTATAACCACTCTCGATACTTGCGTATGAAACAACAATTTCTTTCGGTTGCCGTTTTTGAGAGGCTACGTTGGCAAAGGAAACCAAACAAGATGAATCAACAAAATCGGTGGCAACTTTTCCACTATAAGCAAATGAATTGGTAGCAATAACAGCGCCCTTCGTGTTATTGCTGTCGGGGGTATAATAAATCTTTTCTCGGGTATCAATAGACTGGGCATCATACAGGTCAATGTAGTCAAAATCAGGTGCCCATCCCTCACCTTTCAGCGTGTAGAATTTAAGGGTATTTTCTCCTTTTTGCAAGGGTAATTTTACCTGCATGGATGAAATAGAACTAAATGAGCCGGTGCTGGCAAAATGCAAACGAATGGGCTCGCCGCCGTTAATGCTTAACATACATTGACGGGTTTCACCGCTACCGTAACCGATATCAACAGAATAAACCCCGTCTTCTTCCACGGTGATTCCATTCATGGTAAAGTAGCTGTTCCCTTCGTTGCCAACCGAGTTGACAACTTTTTCGCCGGAAGCGCCCACCACGGTGGCGACACCTGCACCAACCCGTTGCGTGGTTTCTGCTTCGCATTCATAGCGGGTAGCATTGGAAACAACACCGCCGGGGATTTCTTGTTCCGGTTCCTCGCCCACCGTCATGGTTACGGTTTGAGCGGCACCGGTATCGTTGTATTTTACATAAACCGCTTTTTGTGCATCGCCGGCGGTGACGTCATAATACCACACGACGCCATTGGCTGCTTCAAAGGCATCCATAGAGGTTACCGAGGTCAATTCAGCACCATTTAAGGTAACTTTTGAGGGAATGGAGCGATAGTGGAGCTTAACCACGGCATCACGCGGGGGAACGGCATAATCCCCTTGGCGAGCAGCTACATGAAAGGTAACAACATCGTCGGATTTTTGCAGTTGCAATTCGGTGATTGCGTATTCCCCGTGTTCATAATCGTAGCTTTCGCCATCATCTTCGTACATGGTAAAGGTAGTTTTCGAAGTATCGGGATACAATTCGTACGTAATGGTGGAATCGGTAACGTTCTCGGTAGAAGTACCTACTGCGCCGGTGGGAATGATAGCCCCTTTGCGAATGAACAACGGCATTACGTCTACGGTTGTGGTGTAGCGAATGGTTTGACCGCCTTGATATACGTAGCCCGTTTCGTAATCCACCCAATCGGTTCCTGCAGGCAGATATACGTCGCGGCTGGAAATTTGGGCGCCGCTGGCAATGGGGCATACCATAATCGAGTCGCCCAACATATATTGATCATCAATCGAGTAGGTATTGGGGTCGTTTTGGAATGCCATAGGCAAGGAGCGGATTGTGCTAATGCCATTGGTATGTTGTTCCCAGAACAACGAGTACTTGTAGGGAATTAAGGAATAATATAAGTTGTTGTATTTTTTATAGTTCTCAACAACGTCTTCGCCACGTTCCAATACCGTTTGCCCGTCAATCCATTCGTTGCTCATAGCAAAAGGCGTCATGAACATCATTTGAACGCGACGCATATATTCACCATCGTTGGAGGTAGATGCCCCTCGTACTTCGGGAGTGAAATAGGTGCCGCTGTAAGATTGAGCAATGACGGTCATCAAATATTGATGGAAACCATAGGTGTCGGAATAAGCCGTGGTAGCATACCGTTGCATACCGGTGTAATTGCCTCGGCTGTAATTGAAAATACGCTTGTTGTATTCTGTACGATAACGATCGGCCAAGGTGTTAATGGTCAGCGTACCCAACAGGTTATGATACGCATTTGCGGTTATGCCGCTGGGGAAAACAACGTCCAAACTGTCAGAGCAAACCCAACTGTCGGTTTCGTCAACCTTAAAGCCGTCTACGCCTATGTCAGCCAAGTTGGTTTTGTGAATGCTCCAATAAATATCTTGGGTTTCTTTCATGGTAAAATCGGGAACAATGCCACCAAATCCGTATTGTTGGTTGGTTCCTTTTACACCCAAAGCCGAAGCGGTCATAGAGTAAGGCAAAATGCTGTTGTAAATGGGAGAAGCGGAATTCACGTAAGGATGTTCCCATAAATTTACTTTTACACCCAGATTATGGATCGATTCAATGAACGCGGAAGGATTGGGGAATTTATTGCTCCACACGTAGGTGCAAGGATAGGTGGCGGTTTGCCAACCGGGTTCAACCCCTACGGTATCCACCGCAATCCCGTTTTTGTGGAAAGCTTTAATGGCATCAATAAGCTGTTGGTCGGTATCATTCAAACCACCCCGATAGGTAAGACCCAAAGAATATTTGGGCGGCATGGCAATGGTACCGCAAAGTTCACCGAAATCCGATTGAATGGAAGTGAAAGCAGGGCCATAAATAAAGTAGTAGTCCAGTTCACCACCGTCTACGCGAATTTCGTAATCTTCGGTAAACGACATGGTTCCCTTATTGGAGTTGTTTAAGTAAACACCGTATCCCGCGGTGCTGTAATAAAGGGGAGTAATCGCATGTACCCCTTCGTCCAACATCCACATGGTGTAGGTTCTGTCGCGCCAATCGGTAGAGGACATATCTGTGCCGGAAGAACCAATGCCGAAAAAGTGTTCTTCTTTTCCGCTTGCATCCCGCACGAATTTTACGTATTTGCCTTGTCCGTCAAACCCGGTAGGATCCATGGTTTGGTTTTTGGTAATGCAGTTGTTTTGTTTGTCGAGATAGGTGACAGCCAAAGTGGCTTTATTTACTTCCAAAGTCAGGTCGGCAGAAGCAATGCGAATCACTGCATTCTCGTCGGTTACCGTCAAATCCACCGGTGCAAAGTCGCTGTCGAATTTTTCTACCGCCTGTAAATTTGGGTTGTCTGCCAAAAAGGTGGTGCGTGTAATCCGCACACGAACCATATTGTCTTTGCAAAAATTGATGCTCATCGTACCATTTTGAGCAAACAAGGTGACTTTACTGCCGTCTTGAATATAATTGCCGGTCAATGCACCAATACTACCATTCGAGTCCATGTTTATTTCCTCTTCAATTTCAATATAGTCAAAATTAGGAGCCCAGCCCTCTCCGGCTTGATTATAAAACTTTAAGCTGTTGGCACCGGCAGACAAGGTTAAGTAAACCCCTATGGTACCAACCGTTTCAAAACTACCGGTAGCAGGAAAGGTGTATACCGTACCGTCTTGCCCGTTAACGCCAATGCGACAGTTTCGTGCTTGGCCACCGGCATATCCAATACGAACAAGGTATGTGCCCGCTTTCGATACGACGACGTTATTCATGGTAAAATAACGATTCCCGTTATCTCCCACCATCGCTACCGCAGTCCCATTTGAAAATCCCGCGTTTTTATAGCCGGGATCTACGTTGGCAAACAAATTGCCGTTTTCCTCACATTCGAATCGTCTGATCATTGTTTCAGCTGATGTGGTTATGGGAACCGACGTGATCATGCCAAAAATCAATAGCATTAGTACCAACCGAGTCCATACTGTGAACTTCATGCGACATCCTCTTTTCTTTTGTTCGTTTATTTATCTTCATCTTATCAAATATGGCAAAAAATTAGTATAGACAAAAGACATATAAATATGGTAAAATGACGTCAAACAAACCATTTGGATGGTGATAAAATGGAAGTAAAAATGAATCCAAACGTTGAAAAACAGCAGGGTTTGGTGCATATTTTGTCTTGGCACGAAAAAACACAAAAAGGGAACTATACTGAAGTAACCTATCCTTATTATCTGTTGCATTTGGTGTTGGACGGTGAGGGAAGTTTTCACATGGGCGGCAACACGTATTATCCGCGTCGGGGTGATGCCTTTTTGATTTATCCCGAAACCGACAATTTCTACTGTTCTGACAACCAAAACCCGTGGGAATACGTGTGGGTACAGTTTCACGGCAACGAGTGCGAGAGCATTTGCTCTGCTTTGGGTTTTTCCAGAGAACATCCGGTGTGTTCTTTTCGCAATATAGACAAATTACGAGAACTGCATCAAAATACCGAGCAAATTCCTTTTGATACTCCCGGCCAACAAATCGAGCATAAAATCCGACTGTATGAACTGTTTAAGGAAATGATGGAAAACCGAATCACCGATCAATCCACCAATACGACCAAACAAGAATTATACTATCAGCAGGCAATACAGTATATCGCCAACCACTTAGATGACCCGTCCCTTTCAGCCGAGAAGGTAGCAGAACAAGTGCATATTTGTCGCAAATATCTGCTCACGGTGTTCCAAAAACATGGACAAACCACCAGCACATATATTCAAAACCAGCGATTGGAGCGGGCAAAGCAATTATTGACTTATACCACTATGGCGGTTGGCGAAATTGCCATGTCTTGCGGTTACCCCAATTTGCTCACCTTTTCCCGTATGTTTAAAACAAAAATCGGGATGAGTCCCCGTGCGTATCGCAACACAACCATCGGTCACTTTCCTTTTTAATTTTCCATTGTAAAGCACCGCACTTTTAATACCAATGCAAAGAAATACTGCCCCCCCTTCTTTGTTTTGTTCATTTTCTGTGCCTTTTTCCCGTGATTCAGGGCAAAGAAATAAGCCACATAGCCGATACTGTTTGGCTATGTGGCTTATCTTGTACTATGTCACAAAATGTGTGAACAAGCCGTAAATTCGTGTACCAATCGTGTACGGGATTGATAACAAAAAACAAGAAAACCCTTGTAAATCAAGGGGTTTCTTGTTTTTTTGGTGGAGCGTCCGCAACCAAGTGTGAACACTCCGATTGTGCTTTATTTAAGCTATCAAAATACTCGTTGACCTCATCAATAAGTACATCGTCAATCTCAATCGGTTTTTCACTGCCGTTAAGTATGATTCTGAACTTATCATCAAAGAGGTAGATAGCACCAACGAAGATGTTAATCAAACTGCGCCGTCTGTGTATGTTGTTTAGACTACCGTTCTTCAACTTGTACAGAAAATCAGTAACATCCTGCTCGCTGAGAATAAACTGTTTGCTGATCTCCAAAGCGAGCTGTTCTTCCAGAGACTTCTTTTCCTGCTGACGCTTGTTGATACGCTCGGTTATCATATCTACCGACTGACCGCTTTCCAACGCCTTCCAGAGGTTCTCAATAGCAACATTGATCTCTTTAATAGCCGATTTGATTCGCTTAATTGTCGCCGTATCCATATCTGCCTTGCAGACCTTGGCAACCTCGGCGGCAATTCTTTTTATGTTGCTGTCGGTGAGCATCTTGTGACAAGCGTTAACGATACGATCCTCTATCAGTTCTTTGCTGACAACCTTTTTATGACACAACTTTTTCTTTGCGTTTTTGCAAGCATAGTAGTGGTACGCCTTACCGGATTTGCCGGTGCCGCCATAGCCGATCATCATTTCCTTGCAGTAGCCGCAAAACAGTTTGGTAGTGAGCAGATATTCCTCTTTGCCACGGGAACGGGCAGGAGCTTTCTTGTTGCGGTCAAGCATACGCTGTACCCGTTCAAAGAGTTCATCATCAATGATACGGGGCATACCACCGGGAGTTTCGGTATCTTTGTAGATGTAATATCCGATGTATCGCTTGTTCCTCAAAAGGCGGTGGAGACTATTCTTATTAAACGGCTTGCCGAGAGAGGTTTTAATTTGTCTTGCATTCAAGTCTGTGATAATCTCAGTAACGGTTTTCCCGCTGGCGTATTGCTCAAATATCTCACGAACAATAGGAGCAGTTTCGGGATTGATATGGAATTTTCGATCCTTGTCCACGGCATAGCCGAGACCGGGATTACTGCCGTTGCTCAAACACTTTTCGGCATTGATATCCATACCACGGCGAATCTTTTGAGAAAGCTCGGCAGAGAAATATTCAGCCATACTTTCCAGTACACCCTCAACGAGAATGCCGCTTGCGTCATCGGTGATGTTTTCCCTTGCGGAGAGAACACGGACGCCATGCTTTTTCAGTGTAGCTTTGTTTACTGCACTGTCGTATCGGTTGCGGGCGAATCGGTCAAGCTGATAAACGAGAACACCGTCAAAAGTATGCTTACTGCTGTCGGCAATCATACGCTGAAATTCAGCACGATTGTCCGTTGTGCCGCTTTGCGCACGGTCAATATATTCACCGATTACCGTATAACCGTTGTTTTTGGCATACTCATAGCAAACCTGCAACTGACCTTCAATAGATTGCTCCGTTTGACTGTGACTTGAATATCTTGCGTATATTACAACTCTCATAGATTCACCTCCTTAATTGGTGTATTTGAAATTATTGGTTAAACAATTTATCAAACAAAATTTTATTACGTTTTTTCGAATCTTGAACCATTTTATTGTATGGAAGAATTTCAATGTATGCGTTATAGTTACTCAAATAATTGTAGTAACCAATGTTGTCCGGCGTTTTCTTAAAATCGTTTTGCTTTGCCAATAGTTTGATTTTGTCATTTACGTCGCACAGAATATAACAGAAGAATCTGATATTTTCGTTCCCGTCAATAATCAACCCGTCTTTTGTCTTGATTTTTCCACCGATAATATCGTCCATATACTCTATTACCTGTTGAATCGGATTTTCGTCTTGTGTGTAATTCTTTCTTCCAGGACGCTTAAACTCGATTATTGTAATGTTTCTAAAAGGCTGTTCATTTTCATCCGTAAATGCAAACGGTGAATCAAAAATAGCGATATCAGGTTCGTTATTACTGTCTGACTGTATCGGTGACATACTCTTGATTTTCTTGTCTGATGCCAAATAATAATGATATGAGAGTTTCTCGTCAATCAACCAAAGGTTATGTGAGGTGTAGTCAATATCATCGGACGTTTGTTGCATGGGGAATACCAATTGATGTACGCTTTCTTCATACGCATATGTGTTTCCGTCAGGGTCTTGATATTTAA
>JAFYMD010000091.1 GCA_017556785.1 Clostridia bacterium
AGGAGTAATCCTATGTGGATCTATATTGTATTGGCAATCGTGGGACTGATCGTTTTGCTGTTGCTTTGTCCGGTCGTCATTCGGGTCAGTTATGAGCAAGACGAATTAAAGGCCGATGCCCGTTATCTGTTTTTTCACTCGCCCTTGTTGGGAGGGAAAAAGAAACCGAAAAAAAAGCCGAAAAAAGGAAAAATCAAAACCAATATCGTTACTCAAAAAACCAGCGTAAGCGCATGGAGTGAACTGCGCAAGCAAATGGGTACGGTGGAAACGGTTAAACTGATGATCTCTTCTACCATAACCTTTTTTCAGTCGATTTTGCGCCTGCTCAAAGGGGCAAAGGTACGACATTTGGAATTGGAGATTCGAGTCACCGGAGAAGATGCGGCGGCCGCCGCAATCAATTACGGCGAAGTGTGTGCCGTGTTGTATCCCTTTTTGGGTGCGGTGGGAAATCACATGAAATTGATACGACCCAATCTCAATTTGTACTGCGACTATGAGGCGGACAAGCCGCTGGTACAGGGCAAAGCCAAAATCTATATTCCGCTTTATCACGTGGTGGGAACCACGTTCTACAATGTGAAGCAAATGGTATCAAAACAACTTTAAGAGGAGGAAATATACAATGAACGAACAAACCAATCAAGCACCCGCACAACAAAAAGGAAAATTAAAGGTGGGCACCATTTTAGACGTGACCGTGGAAAAAATGCGTGCCATGGCCGATGCCAGCACCATTATAGGGGACCCTATTGTTGTAGACGGCATTACCATGATTCCCGTGTCCAAAGTGACCTATGGGTTTGCTTCGGGCGGTAGTGACTTTGCATCGAAAAAAGCCGCACATCCTTTGTTTGCCGGTGGCGGCGGTGGCGGTATGACCGTAACTCCCGTGGCATTTATGGTGGTGGCCGACGGCGAGGTTAAATTGCTGAATATTCAACCTACCAACACTCCTTTGGGAGCGGCAGAACGAGCCATTACCATGGCACCCGAGTTGATCGAACAAATTAAAAAACTGTTTCAAAAGGACAAAAAAGAAACCGCCGAATAAGTACGGCGACCCAAAAGAAAAAAAGGGGGTCAAACAATGAAAGAAGCATTGCATTGTCACGACGACTCTGACATGAAAATTGTGGGGGAATATCCCAAAAAAGTTTTACAAGAAGATGAAGTCAGCAAAACCTTGGACGAAATGAGAAGCATTCGCGAAAAAGGGTTGCTGTTACAAGCACAGCAGGTGGGCGATCACATGGCGGCATTTACCGCAGATTTGAAAAACGAAACGACCGACCCGCAATTGCTCAATCAACAACTGTGGTTATGTGTGTTTGCGGTGACCGTAGGGTGCGAAAGCTGTGTGCACAATGCAACCGCCGCCCGTGCGGTGCTCAACGCTTTTCACGATCGTTTTCGTGCTTTGTGTCCCGATGCTTATGAAGATTCGGGGTATTCCATTGCCATGTCGTTTTATTATTTGGCGGTGCGTAGTGTGAGTGATTCTCTCGCGGAAATGGGCAAAACCTTTGCCATGCTGTGCGGAAACGAGGCTGACCAATCGTTGCAACAATTGGGAAAACAAACCTTTGATCGATGTATTGCTCGTATGGAGCAATTGTGCCAACCCTTAAACCAAGAGGTATAACTATGGAAAAAGAACAAACTCAAGTTGCGGACAAGCAACAACGCAATTACACCAAAGCACGTCGTGTCTCATTGGTTTTTGTGGCAATCATAGGAGTGATTTTGGTCGCTATGTTATACGGCATTTTGTCTACTCCCTATGACTCGGGGGTGCTGGCAGGTGCGGCACTCAGCGGCAACAACCAATATGGCGGTAAGGTGGTAGCCTCAAACGATTACCTGTTTTACGTGCACGACGGTAAGGTGATTCAGCAATCCAAAGACTCCGGCGACAAAAAAACCATCTATGAAGGCGACGTTTCCTATTTAAATCCGTACGACGGTTGGCTGTATTTTGTGGAAGACGGTGCCATTTGGCGCATTGCCTATTACGGCGGACAAAAGGTGCAAATCGGTACGGCAGACAAAGTTTCCCTAATGAGCGTCAATGGATTGTGGATCTATTATTTGCAACAAGACGGTATCATTGGTAAGGTGCGAAGTGACGGACAAGAGCAACGGAACATTACCGACGGCAGCATGGTCTTTACCGCATTTGAATCGGCAAACCGCATTTTACTTGCCACCGACGGGAAGAATATTTATCAAATGAAAACCGACGGTGCCGATTGTAAGGTATTGGTAAAGGGGAGTAACATTACCCGTATGATCTATACCTTAGACAATTTGTTTTATTGTGACAACGGTCAAATCAAATTGATCAAATCGGTAGAAGCGGGACAGGACGACGGTACCACCTTTGACGGTGTTGCGGCAGAAATTTTCACCTATGATGTGGACCGTGAAAACCGAAACCAATTGATTTATGTCAAAGACGGTCAGTTAAGAGCCAGAAAACTGCGTACCATCGTTCATGCGGAGGAAGAAGACTTTTTGCTGGATCACGTTTCGGATATTGTGGATTTGTATTGCGTTAACGGCGATTTGTATTATCATGACACAACAGGCAAGTTGTATCACATGTATATCAGCGAAGTGGAAAAAGGATTTGAAACTGAAACCTCGTTGATGAAATAAAAAAATTGCAAATTGTGGTTGACAAATGGTCGGTCTTTCCAGTATAATAGTGTTTACTGTATGTTGGACGGTTATGCCGTGTCGACATATTGACAAAAGTGTTTATTATTGATTATCCTTGAAAGGAGTTGTTTTTCATGCTGAGAACTTATCAACCCAAAAAACGTCATCGCAGTCGTGTACACGGGTTCCGTGCCAGAATGAGCACTGCCAACGGCCGCAAAGTTTTGGCTCGTCGCAGAGCACGTGGCCGCAAGGTATTGAGCGCCTAATTGGTGCTTCTTGCAATTTCGGCAGGAAACAGGAGAGTCTTACGTTGACGAAACCGGCGGTATTAAATGAAAATAAGGATTTCCGTAGGCTGTACGGCCGCGGTAAATCGCGCGTGCATCCTGCACTGGTTACTTATGTGATGAAAAACCGTGCGGGTTGTTGCCGTGTTGGCATTACTACCTCTAAAAAGATTGGAAATGCGGTAGAGCGTAACCGTGCTCGCCGTGTGATTCGAGAGGCATATCGGCAATTGTTGCCCACGATTCATGGGCAATATGATCTGGTCTTTGTAGCGCGCACCCGTACGGTCCACCTGAAAAGCAGTCAAATTCAAACCGTCATGGCGGCGCATCTTACCGAATTGGGAGTGACAGCGCCGTGAAACGTGTAATGATTTTATTCATTCGCTTTTATCAAAAGTGTATTTCGCCGCTTACGCCGCCTTGTTGTCGGTTTGAGCCTACTTGTTCCGCTTATGCGGTACAAGCCTTGGAGCGATTTGGCTTTTTTCGGGGTATGTATCTTGCTATTCGCCGCTTCTTTCGTTGCAACCCATGGCACGAAGGAGGCTATGACCCTGTTCCTGCAAGCTGGAACGATGTGAAACGGAGGAAATAACATGTTTGATTGGATCTATTCCGGCATGGGCTGGATTTTGAGACAGATTTACGAATTGTTAGATCAAATCGGAATCGGTTACTATGCTCTGGCGATTTTGTTGTTTACTATTTTGGTCACCGTGGTTTTCCTGCCGCTTACCATGAAACAGCAACGTGCTTCTGCCAAACAGGCAAGCCTGCGCCCCAAGTTGGAAGCACTAAAAGAAAAATGCGGTGACGATCAACGTCGTTACCAAACCGAAATGCAGGCACTGTACAGAAAAGAAAACGTCAGCATGATGGGCGGTTGTTGGACCATGTTGGTTCGGTTGCCCTTTTTGTGGGGCGTGTGGATGGCGATCCGCAGTCCGCTGACTTACATTTTGGGGATTGAAAAAGGCGTCATAGACAAAGCAGCAACGACGTTGAAAATTGCTGAAAATGCAGCCGACAAGGAATTGATCATTGTACAAAAAATCAATGAATTGGGGGCAGGATTTGACGGTCTGAAAGCACAAGTGCTGGACATGAACTTTAACCTGTTTGGGTTAAACTTGACCGAAATTCCCGTGTTTTCGTTGAATTTCAGCACCGTTTCTTGGATTTGGTTGATTCCCATTTTGTCTTTTGCTACCGCCATGCTTTCGTCGGTAGTAACCATGAATATGCAAAAGAAAACCAACCCGCAAGCCGGTAACATGGGTTGCATGATGTTGGGTATGCCTATTATCTCGTTGGTCATTGCGTTTGGTATGCCGGGCGCCGTAGGTTTTTACTGGGCCTGCTCCAACTTGGTCAACATGGTAGTTCAAATTTGTATGAACAAATATTACGGTCCTCATACCGTATTGGCAAAAGATGCCGCAAAAACCGTTGCGGTGCGCAAGGGGAAAGAACTTGCATTAAAAGAACAACAGTGAGGTGTTTAACCGTTGGTAAGAGAAGTGATTGCGACCGGCGCTGATGTAGCCGAAGCAAATGAAAAAGCTCGTGCCATGCTGGGGGACAGTATTCCTGAAAATGCGGATATTCTGTTTGAAACCTTAGAACTGCCCAAGAAAAAGATTTTGGGTTTGTTTGGCGGTTGCCCTGCCAAAGTGCGTGCGTACTATGAAATTCCCGATAACAAACCTGTAAAAAAGGTTGAAAAATATGAACGGTCGGACAAAAAGCCCGCCAAAAACAACAAAGGCGCTAAACCCGCCAAAACCGAAAAAGCCAAAGTAGAAAACAAGCCCGAATCATCCGTACAATCGGAACAACCCCAAGAAACGGTAAAACCCAAGGCAGAATTGTTGCCGGTAGAAGATGCCGACAAAAAAGCCACGGTAGATACCGGGGTTGCTTTTGTACAAGCGGTGCTCGGGAAAATGGATATTGAAGCCAAGGTTACCGGCGGTCAAATGGACGGTAATTTGGCAATCATGCTGGAAGGGGAACACCTGGGGGCGATCGTTGGTCGTCGCGGGGAAACCTTGGACGCTTTGCAATATCTGACCACCTTGGTCGCCAACCGTGGTGACGGTGATTATCAACGCATTACCCTGAACATTGGCGATTATCGCGAAAAACGGGAAAAGACCCTGCGGTCCTTGGCTCGTCGCATGGCCAATCAAGCGGTCAAAACCGGCCGTAATATGACTTTGGAACCGATGAATCCCTACGAACGCCGCATCATTCATACTGCGGTGCAAGATGTTAAAGGGGTTACCTCTTGGTCGGTGGGCGAAGAACCCAACCGCCGTGTGGTAATCGGTACCGAACGCGGAAAACGCGGTGGTAACCGTGGCGGTCGCGGCGGCAATCGTCCTGCGGCACCCAAAGCCGATCCCGCTCGTGAACAAAAGAAAGCTCAAGAAGCCGCTCCTTTGTACGGCAGAATCGGTTAATACAAAATCAAATTCAAACGGCAACTCTTCATGAGTTGCCGTTTTTTGTATAAAGAAAACCACGCGATAGTCGCGTGGTTCAAAAGAGCTTAAGCGATGAAAAGAATCCTCCACTATGCTAAAATAGGAGTGACCTGCCAGTCACACAAGCATAAATGGAGGATAAAAAACATGAAAAAAGAAAAGATGGATAATAGTAGTTTAGCACATACGAAATGGAATTGCAAGTACCATATAGTATTTGCGCCAAAGTATAGACGAAAAGTGTTTTACGAAGAGAAAAGAATG
>JAFYMD010000092.1 GCA_017556785.1 Clostridia bacterium
GCTTAAATAAGCAACAGACAAATAATTCGGTATAAAGACTACCAGCGGAAATGTGCAAAAGCTTTGTTAGCTTCAGCCATTTTATGGGTATCGTCTTTCTTCTTAGCGGCACCGCCGGTTCCGTTAATAGCATCCAAAATTTCGCCTGCAAGACGTTCTTTCATGGTGCGTTCGGAACGGGTGCGAGAATAAGTGGTGATCCAGCGCAAGCCCAAAGTTTGTCTCCGTTCGGGACGAACTTCCATAGGAACTTGATAGTTAGCACCGCCAACACGACGGGTTTTGCATTCCAATTGGGGCATTACGTTTTCCATGGCTTCCTCGAACACTTCAAGGGGCTCACGGCCGGTCTTTTCGTTTACGAGAGCGAAAGCTTCATAAACAATTTTTTGGGCTACACCCTTTTTACCGTCCAACATAATATTGTTGATAAGACGGGTTACTAATTTAGAATTGTAAAGCGGATCAGGCAAAACATCACGTTTTGCGATTTGGCCTCTTCTTGGCACTTCGCTTCCCTCCTTCACTATTTAGAGATATCATAGGTACTCGAGTGACAAAACTCCCGTGGCACCAAGCAGAGGCAAAGTATATATACAATGCATCTGCCAGCAATAACTTGCGGCCTGCAAGAAGATTTCGTCAAATCTGATTGTGTCGGTTAATTCCGACTTGTCCCTTATTTCTTGGGACGTTTTGCGCCGTATTTGGAACGGCTTTGCATTCTGCCGTTAACACCTTGAGTATCCAAGGTACCACGGATAATGTGATAACGTACACCGGGGAGGTCTTTTACACGGCCGCCGCGAATCAGTACCACACTATGCTCTTGCAGGTTGTGGCCTACACCGGGGATATAGGAAGAAACTTCGATCCCGTTGGACAAGCGCACACGAGCGATTTTCCGCAATGCGGAGTTAGGTTTCTTAGGGGTGGTGGTTTTAACAACAGTGCAAACACCGCGTTTTTGAGGAGAGTTTTGGTCATTCAAAACACGCTTTTGAGAGTTGTAGCTCTTGAGCAAAGCAGGAGTTTTGGATTTTTTCTCCAAGGTTTCACGACCCTTGCGAACCAATTGGTTAAAAGTGGGCATATCATATCTCCTTTCTTACGTATTTGCGCAGGTGCCCATAAAAAGGCACACTACAACAGTGAAATAGTTTATCATGAAACAATTGGTTTGTCAACAGTTTTTTTATATTTTTGTAAAAGGATTGGGTTTTATACAATCTTTTCCTTTTTTGCAAAAGAAAAAGCACCGCAAACGGCTCATTGCGGTGCTTTTGATTATTATTTTCCTACTACGATTTTTAAAATTCCCAGCGCATCGGCGGCGTTTACCGCACCATCGTTATCGTTGGATACATCACTCATCCAATATGCACAAGAGGACAAACGTTTTTTCATATCATTCATCCCCTTTTTTTACTATTATAGTACCCCAAAATTTTTGTCAAGTTTATTTGTATTCCCCAAAAATGCAATAGAAGCAATTGACTTTTCAAAACCCTACCTATATACTATATATAATGTTTGATTTCATACCAAATAAAAAGGAGCCGGACAATATGAATGGTTTTAGAAAACGTTTGATTGCAGGAATCGTTTCCCTTGGGTTGTTGGCAACCATGGGTTCTCTTATAGGTGTAGCCCAAGAAACAACCTCACCCGCAAAAACGGTGATTCGCGAAACGATTGGAGGAAACGTAGTGGAATACACCAAAACGGAATGCACTCCCAACACAGCCGCCGAACAAGAATTTTCGCCTGTGGGCGGCTACGTTCATCAATGGGGAACCGAATGGTTTTACTTTATGGACGGATATGCCACTCGCACCTATACCTTTCGGGGTGAAATCGGACAAACCGCGTACCTGCTTTTGGATTTAAGCCAAGAGTTTTTGGTCAGTGTTTCTACCGACAACGCCACGTGGACCGAGTGTCTTAACGCCAACACCGACGGGCGGTTTCGTGAATTGCGATCCATTGACCTTACCCCTTGGTTTACCGAATCGGAAACGGTGTATGTAAAAATCGGTGACTCCATTCCAACCACCGGTTGGGGCGGTCAAATTCGTGCCTTGCGCTACGTGACCGTAACCGGTACCAACAGTTTACCCGCTTGGCAAAATATTTCGGATGGTTGGCAAACCTCTGTGGGCACCACCGTCAACGCAGGACAAGCGGTAACTGCCAACGTCGGCAGTTCGGTTTCCTTTACCAAAACCATAACCGTTCCCAATGCTTGGATTGGCGGAGAATTGGCGGTTAGTTTTTCTTGGGTTGAAAGCGGTAGCAAGCCCGTGGTACGTGTCAATGGTGAAACAGTCGATTCCATTTCTACCTATGGCAACAACCTAACCATTCCCCTGCCCACCGATTCCAACGGCAAACAAGTAGAAGTGGAAGTAACCACCACCGCCACCGAAGAAGGCAAATGCGGTTTGTGGGATGCGGTACGCATTGGTTATTCCGATGCCGTCACCCTGCCCGAAAGCAGTTGGACTTTTGACGGAAAGACCGCCAAAATCCACGAAAATTATTACACCGAAGGAAGCAACGACGTTGTGCAGTTAAATGCTTTGGCAGGCAACTATGCTTCCAATTTGTTAGACCCCCGATACAACCTGCTGGGCTTTAACAACATGGTACGGGAAAGCATTAGCAACACCCAACTGTTTTATGCCCACGACTCCTCTCGTACCTTAACCGCTTTGGCTTTTGAAGAAATCTACTCCCCTATTGTGCGATTGGACACCATTGAGGCATTGTACAAAGGGGTTCGATCGGCTATGGTACCGGGCAGCGATTATGAAATCTTTTTAAAACGA
Source organism: Clostridia bacterium (assembly GCA_017556785.1). Taxonomy (GTDB): domain Bacteria; phylum Bacillota; class Clostridia; order Oscillospirales; family Acutalibacteraceae; genus UMGS1484. Next base: position 2,832 of record JAFYMD010000092.1, read on the forward strand.
GATGCCCGTCCCCGCAACGTTATGCCCGCCACCGAAGGGGAACTTTCGGTATTGCGAATGCAAACCCACCAAGACGTAAGCGGGCAATTTGCCGACGTATACGCTGTACCCGTTGGAAAAGATGCCACCGCTATGACCGTGAACGATGAGCTTGGCGAAACCACCGTGCATCGGCAATACCAAGCCGACAGCCAATCGGTACAGGTAGACGCCACCTGGTACGCTGGCGACACCGACAAGCCCACTACCCTCGTTTTTTCGGGTGATGGCACATCCGATTACCGTGTGGTATTCAACAACTTCCAAATCCCCTTTAGCGGCAACTTGGCCAAATATAACACCCTTTCTACCCAAAACAAAGAATATATGGGAGCAAATACGCTGACAACCAAAGAAATTACTCCCCCTGCCGAACAATATCTGGCTCTTTCCGGCAAGCTTACCTGGACCGAACATCCCACCATTATTACTTGGGATATTGCCCCCAAAACAATTCGTGTAGTAACCGACCCCGACAACAGTTACATTGCCGCATTGGAATTTGTTTACGATACCGCCGCCAAGCCCACCATGACCGCTTTGAATTTCGACGGGGTCGACGTGGAATTGAAATGGCCGTATCAAGTGGCAAACAATATTGTAACCAAGGGTATTTACGGTGCCAACGGCTTTGACCCCACCTATGTTTGCGGTAGCGAAGGATTAGGCACAGCGGCTTTGGCAGCGGCGGCTTATATTTTTGAAAAATACGAGCACCCCTTGGCAAACCAAGCCAAAGAATTGGCATTGCAAGCCAGTCGCAGTGCTTACAACGCATCTCACACGCTGAATCATACCCCTTCTTTTTATTTAGACCGCGTACAAGCCGCCTATTTCCTTTGCTTAATGGGATACCAAGCTGAATTTGCTCCCATTGCCGATTACTACGGTCAATACGTGTTACGGGAACAACAAGCCAACGGCGACGGCTCCACCAACTGGTTTGACGGACGTATGCCCCTGACCATGCAGGTGCTTGATGAAATCGTCGATTCTGCAGATTATGCCAATGCATTGAAATGGTATCTTACTTCTATCACCTATTACGACGACCATTTGGAATACAAAGGTCAAAGCTACACCGGCGGTTCTTTTAGCGGTGCGGGTGAAATCAGTTATCTCGCCCACATGGGGGATACCGAAACCATGGCAAAGGTGATGAATCTGACACCC
>JAFYMD010000093.1 GCA_017556785.1 Clostridia bacterium
CAGGATCAAACTCTCTAAAATTTGTATCATAACATCCGTAGATGATATAATCGATTTTAGAGCATTCTCTTCGCTCATTGTACGCTTTCGCGTGTTGCGCGTGCTTTCAACGCGCTGCTTTTTTAGAAATCCAAATTACTGAATTCTAAGGAGTTTTTCCTTCAAAACTTCCTCAAAAAAATCTCGGGTTCCTTCTATCGTTGTTTAATTTTCAAGGTCCGCTTGACTGCTTCGTTTCCCGAAGCGCCGAAGGCTATTGTAACATAACCATTCGCCTTTGTCAAGAACTTTTTTCACTTTTTTTGAACTTTTTTCAAAGTTCTTTTCGTGAGCCTCTTTTAAACCGCTCAGCAGAGCCGTTTTTGAGAGTGCTTCGCTATAATACCAAACATTTCCCCGTTTGTCAAGTGTTTTTTTCATGTTTTTTTGCGTTTTTTTAATATTTTTTTTGGCGCTCTACATGTAGTGTTTTGCCCTGTTTTTTATACAAATATATAGGGGTAGTTTTTGGAAATATTGCACGCATATTTTTGAGTTTCGCGGGGAAATTAAAAATGAAACACGTTACATGAGCAAGGAGCTGCAAAAATGGTGAAAAACGTAAATCCCACATTTTACAGAATATGGAAAATTTCGGTGGTTGTGTTACTGAACCTGTTAATCATTTCCCTTGTCTTTTCGGGCGGTAGTGATGCCTTATCGAAAATGGGTTCTACCGGCAGCGAGGTACGAGAAATTCAAACTCGTTTAAAAAAGTGGGGATATTATAAAGGTAGCGTAGACGGGATTTTCGGAACACAAACCAAAAACGCAGTCATTTATTTTCAACGAAAGAACGGACTTGCGGCTGACGGTATAGCCGGTCCCGCCACATTGCGTGCCATGGGGATCTCATCTTCAAGCGGCAACAGCGGATATTCCACCAATGACTATAACCTGCTTGCCCGTTTGATTTCGGCCGAAGCAAGAGGCGAACCATACGTAGGGCAAGTAGCGGTAGGCGCTGTGGTTCTGAATCGCGTCTCCCATCCTTCGTTTCCTAATACCATTTCGGGGGTCATATATCAATCAGGAGCCTTTTCCTGCTTGTATGACGGCCAATTTTGGAAAGACGTAACCGACAGCGCATACAAAGCAGCAAAGGATGCCATGAATGGATGGGATCCCAGCGGCGGAGCTATATACTATTATAATCCTCGCACCGCAACAAGTTCCTGGATTTTTTCCCGTCCGGTAATCACGGTAATTGGCAATCACCGATTTTGCAGGTAATATTTACTGTCGTACGGCAAGGTTATACACCTTGCCTTTTGTTTTTTATAACAATAAAACACTTGCCATTCCTCTGCAACCTTGGTATACTATATATAATGTAAAGAAGGTTGTGATACTATGAAGCAAAAACGTGCGCCCTTGGAGGTTTTTTTGCGCTATTTGGTGTTTATATTTAGTTTATTTGTTTTAGGATTGGCGATCGCCGTTGCCAATCGTGCCGCTTGGGGGATTTCACCGGTCACCTCATTCCCAAAAGTGCTTAGCGTTATTCCCGCCACCGACTTTCTTACGGTTGGTGAATGGCTTTTTATATGGAATTCCTTATTCACCGTAGGACAAATCGTTATTTTACGTAAAAACTTCCAATGGATTCAGCTTTTACAAATCCCCTTGTCGTTAACCCTGGGATGGTTCACCGACCTGTGGGTTGGATTGCTGGAAAAACTACCTTTGGAATCCATTACCAATTCATATGCTACCTACGGCGCAAAAGTGGCATTGATTCTGGTAAGCGTATTCTTGTTGGCACTGGCAGTCTGTCTTTCGGTTACTGCCAACGTAGTAATGAACTCCGGTGAAGCATTTGTCAAGGCCATTTCCGATACGTGGCATTTCAAATTGGGCAACGTAAAAATGGCGTTTGATTTATCCTGTGTAACCATAGCCACGGTTACGTCTTTGGTTATTCTTCAGCGTTTGGAAGGAATCGGCATCGGCACGGTGATCTGTGCGGTGTTTACCGGCTTTGTTGTTAAGTGGTTATTACCTATGCTCAAACCGCTGGATCGCGGCTTGTCTCGCATAAAACGATAAGGAGAACATATCATGAACGTACAAGTAAAAAAACTGCATCCTCAAGCCATAATTCCCAGTTTTGGTTCGGCACAAGCCGCAGGCGCCGATCTGTATGCACTATTGGACGCTCCTGTAACCATTGCCCCCGGCGAAACACTTTTAATAAAAACGGGAATAGCCATGGCCATTCCCGACGGATACGTTGGGTTGATTTTTGCCCGCAGTGGGCTTGCCACAAAACGCGGATTGGCTCCTGCCAACAAGGTAGGGGTAATCGACAGCGATTACCGTGGCGAGCTGATGGTTGCGTTACACAACCATTCTCTTACCTCGCAACAAATTGAACCCCATGAACGGATTGCGCAATTGGCAATTTTGCCTTATTTGCATCCTGCGTTTTCCGAGACGGATCAATTAGACGAAACAGAACGGGGAGCCGGAGGATTCGGTTCCACCGGTACAAAATAAGGAGGAATATTTATGGATTGCTTGTTTTGTAAAATCGCCGCAGGAGAAATTCCTTCGGCAAAAGTTTACGAAGATGAACAAGTACTGGCATTTAAAGACATTGAGCCGCAAGCGCCTTTTCACGTCTTGATTATCCCCAAGGAACACATTGCTTCGGCGGGTGAAATCACTCCCGAAAACAGCGGGATCGTTGCTCATATTTTTGAAGTCGCGGCAACGCTTGCAAAAGAACACAAGTTAGCCGACGGTTTTCGTGTTGTAACCAATTGCGGAGAACAGGCAGGACAAACCGTACAGCATTTACATTTTCATATGTTGGCAGGTCGCAATTTGGGGTGGCCTCCCGGCTAAACAAGAGGTGCATACGTTGTGGCAAAAGCAACCGAAGAAAGCATAAAAAACCAACTGAAACAAGACGCTCCGTCACCGGTATATCTGTTGTACGGCGAAGAACAATATTTGGTCAGCCACTATGCCGACTTGATTCCCCAAACTCTGGTAGGAAATTGTATGCCCGACTTTAATTTGTCCCGCATGGCAGGTGAAAATGCTTGTCTTTCCCAAATTATAGCGGCGGCTGAAGCTCTACCGGTGATGCATAGCCATCGCTGCGTTTTGGTGCAAGATTTTTCGCCTACCGATGAAACCGACAAAGCATTGGCAGAATGGGAGTCCTATTTGGCTGATCCTTGTCCCGGTAACGTGGTGGTGTTTTACTACACTGCCCTGCAACCGGGCAATTCCATTCCGTGGAAAGCGTTTTTAAAATCTTGTGAAACACACGGAGACGTCATAAAATTCACCAAAAAAACCGAACAAGACCTGGTTAAACTGTTGTGTAACGGTGCCGCTAAGCGTAATTGCCGCATGACAGCGGGTACCGCCGCATACTTGATCGAATGTGTTGGTGCTGACATGAACACCTTGCTCAATGAATTGGATAAGCTGTGCACCTATAAACTAAACCAGCAAGTGGAAGACCGGGACATTGATCTTTTGTGTGCCAAAACGCTGTCGGCTACTGCGTTTCAAATGGTGCGTGAGATCAATCGCCGTAACACCAACGGTACCTTGCAAATTTTGCACCGCCTATTTAGCATGAGAGAAGATCCGATCAAAATTATGGGCGCGTTGGCTTCCACCTATGTCAATATGTACCGCGCCGTAACTGCCGAGGAAGCACGTATTCCTTTGCAGGAATTTGGTGAACAACTTCATATGAAAAACACCAAAGGATTGTCGTATTCTTTAAAAGATGCACACGCTTTAGGCGTCAAAAAATTAGACGTTTGTTTGCAATTGCTGGCGGACTGCGACAAAGCCATGAAAAGTCAACCCGTTGACACCAAAATTTTGTTGGAACAAACCGTAATTGCATTGCTCCGCGTTTCGGGGGCCAAATATGATTAAACTAAATCAAATTTTAATTGTTGAAGGGAAATACGACAAACTCCATTTGGCGGGATTGGTCGACACCCTAATTATTCCCACCGAAGGATTTTGTATTTTCAAAGACAAAGAAAAGATTGCTTTGTTGCGACAGTTAACCCGACAGCATGGTGCCGTAATCCTGACCGATTCCGACAGCGCGGGATTTCTTATTCGCAACCGATTGAAGCAATTGCTGCAAGGGTTGCCCGTCACCCATGTCTATATTCCCGACATAGCGGGCAAAGAAAAACGAAAAAGCACTCCTTCTGCCGAGGGTCAATTGGGAGTAGAAGGAATTCCGCTTCCCCTACTGCAGCAAATTCTTACCGAAGCGGGGGTTCTTTGCCAACAGTCAGACGATATAAAAGGACGTATTACCAAAACAGATTTTATGCTGTGGGGGTTGGCCGGCAGACAAGATTCCGCTCGCAAGCGACACTCCTTGCAAAAAGCGCTGAATCTCCCTTCGCGTCTGAGTGCCAACACCCTTTTAGAAGTGTTGTGCCGATTGTACACAAAAGAAGAAATCGAAACAATCGTAACCCAAATGTTCCCGTAACGTTTGGGTTTCTTTTTTTGAGAAACCGTGAAAACTCATAATATAAAAAACCGCCTCATTCGTTGAATGAAGCGGTTTTGTTCTTAACAATAATGGCTTATGAATTAGACCAATTCAATAACTGCCATTTCTGCAGCGTCACCACGACGGGGTCCGATCCGAGTAATACGGGTATAACCACCGTTACGAGAAGCGTAGGTGGGGCCGATTTCGTCAAACAGCTTTTTCACTACAGCTTCTTTGGTGATAAAGGACATTGCCTTGCGATAAGAAGCAAGATTTTTGTCCTTGCCGATTGTAATATATTTTTCGGTCATAGCCTGGACTTCTTTTGCACGGGTTACGGTAGTTTCGATCTTACCGTTTTCCAACAAAAAGGTAACCATGGCCCGCAGCATTGCTTTTCTGCTGTCGGATTTTTTACCGAGTTTTCTGGTGCCTGGCATTGCAATTCACTCCTTTTCTTGAGTTGGTAGGTTTTAAAGTTCCTCTTTTTTCAGGGTAAAGCCCAAAGAAGCCAATTTGTTGATGACTTCTTCCAAGGACTTGCGGCCCAAGTTGCGAACCTTCATCATATCGTCTTCGGTCTTGTTAATCAAATCCTCGACGGTATTGATTTGAGCTCGTTTCAGGCAGTTGAAAGAACGAACCGAAAGATCCAGTTCTTCAATTGTCATTTCGAGAACCTTTTCCTTGCCGGAATCACCCTTTTCAACCATAATATCGGCGCCTGCGCCTTCGGCTGAAAGGTTAACAAACAGATTCAGGTGTTCTGTGATGATTTTTGCAGCAAGCGAAACCGCATCCTCAGCAGAAATGGTTCCGTTTGTCCAGACCTCCAAGGACAGCTTATCGAAGTCGGTAATTTGTCCCACACGGGTGTTATCAACGGTATAATTTACCTTATTCACCGGTGTGTAAATGGAGTCCATGGGAATAACGCCAATGGTGTTGATGTCTTGCTTGTTGCGTTCTGCGGAAATATAGCCGCGACCTTTATCCAAGGTCAATTCCATAAAGAAACGGGCATTTTCCGAAAGAGTAGCAATGTGCATTTCGGGGTTGAGGATCTCTACTTCGCTGTCGCATTTGATATCAGCGGCAGTTACTACACAGGGACCTTCAGCTTCAATATACACAATCTTGGGGCCGTCACCGTGAATTTTAGCGGTCAAGCCCTTCAGATTCAAAACAATTTCAGTAACATCTTCTTTGACACCATCGATAGTGGAAAATTCATGTACTACGCCATCGAATTTCACCGATGTTGCCGCAACCCCGGGCAAAGAGGACAGCAATACTCTGCGCAAACTGTTGCCAAGAGTAGTACCGTAACCCCGTTCCAAAGGTTCAACTACAAAGCGGCCATAGGAACCGTCTGCCGACAGTTCTTCGGTTTCGATTCTGGGCTTCTCGATTTCTATCATTCAGAACCCTCCTTAATTGTACGATTAGTTCGCCAAAATAATATGAGCAAGTAAAAACGTCAAGCTTATTTGCTGTAGAACTCGACGATCAGATGTTCTTCAATCGGAACATCGATTTGCTCACGGGTAGGCAGGTTCACGATCTTAGCCTCCATGGTGTCAGCAACGCTGATCCATTCGGGTTTCGGACGGGAAGCACAGGCTTCCACCACCGCTTTAATCTTTTCAGAAGCACGGCTCTTGTCGCAAATTGCGATCACGTCGCCGGCTTTTACCAGATAAGACGGTACATTTACCTTTTTGCCATTTACAGTAAAGTGGTTGTGTACAACCAGTTGGCGAGCTTCCGGACGGGAAGATGCCCAACCGCAACGGTACACAACGTTGTCCAAACGGCTTTCCAACAAACGCAGCAGGTTTTCACCGGTTACGCCGGTTTTCCGTTCAGCAATTTCAAAATAATGATGGAACTGGCTTTCCAGTACACCATAGTATCTTCTGGCCTTTTGCTTCATGCGAAGCTGAATGCCGTACTCAGAAGCCTTTTTGCGGCTTTGACCGTGTTGGCCGGGAGCATAAGCTCGACGGTCCAAAGAGCACTTGCCGGAATAGCATCTGTCGCCTTTCAAGAAAAGCTTTTGGCCTTCACGGCGGCACAGTCTACAAACTGCTCCGGTATATCTTGCCATATCCTTTACACCTCCAAATTATACACGACGACGTTTGGGCGGGCGGCATCCGTTGTGGGGAATGGGAGTTACGTCTTTGATCATGGTAACTTCCAAACCGGCAGCTTGCAAAGCACGGATCGCAGCTTCACGGCCGGAACCGGGGCCCTTAACGAATACTTCAACAAATTTCAAACCATGTTCCATAGCGGCTTTAGCAGCAGTTTCAGCTGCGGTTTGAGCGGCGAAGGGAGTGGATTTACGAGAACCACGGAAACCCATTTCACCGGCAGAAGCCCAAGAAATTGCGTTGCCGTTAACATCGGTAATGGTAACAATGGTGTTGTTGAAGGTTGATTGGATATGGGCGGCGCCACGTTCAATGTTTTTACGGTCGCGGCGACGGGTGGTAGTTTTTTTACCCTTAATTGCCATATTATTTTCCCTCCTGCTTATTTCTTCTTGTTGGCTATCGTCTTACGGGGGCCTTTGCGGGTACGAGCGTTGGTTTTAGAACGCTGACCACGTACAGGCAAACCTTTGCGATGGCGAAGGCCACGATAGCAGCCAATTTCAATAAGCCGTTTGATGTCGAATGCTACGTCACGACGCAAGTCACCTTCTACGGTAACGTTGTGATCGATATATTCACGCAGCTTTGCAACATCGTCTTCGGTCAAATCCTTAACACGAGTGTCGGGATTTACACCGGTGGCAGCAAGAATATCATTTGCTGTTTTGCGGCCAATACCGTAGATATAGGTAAGGCCGATCTCTACCCGTTTTTCACGAGGCAGGTCTACACCAGAAATACGTGCCATTTATTATTGCACCTCCAAAATGTGTTGCAAGGATTAACCTTGACGCTGTTTGTGCTTGGGGTTTTCGCAAATTACCATGATGCGTCCCTTGCGTTTAATAACTTTGCATTTATCGCAAATCTTTTTGACAGAAGGTCTGACTTTCATTGTTTTTACCTCCTAGATATTTTGCCTTTCGGCTATTTGGATCGCCATGTGATTCTGCCCTTGGTCAGGTCGTAAGGCGACATTTCAACCGTGACTTTGTCTCCGGGCAAAATGCGGATAAAGTTCATACGCAATTTACCGGAAATATGGGCGGTAATGATGTGCCCGTTGGGAAGTTCTACTTTAAATACGGTATTGGGTAAAGCTTCGCGAACGGTACCTTCTACTTCGATCATATCTTGTTTTGACATTTACTGGTATCCCCCTCATATCCCATTTTCATGGGCGACGTCTGAAAAAGATTTCAGTGTTCGTCGCAATGATCGGTTTGTTGACATTGAGCCGTTGTCTAATACGGTATTGGTAAGGCCAACGTGCTTGACATTTTTCTTTTTGGGTCGCTCCAGCGGTCGATCTTTACCGTTGACCAGCAAAAGGAAATTTCCTTCTTGCCCGACAACCGCCAAGTATTCGCCTTGGTCACGCCCAGCCTTGGAATACACCACACGACCGAATTGAATTTCCATGCCTGTTCCTCCTATGGTCTGGTCAATATAACCGGACCGTTTGAAGTAATGGCAATGGTGTGCTCAAAATGGGCAGACAACTGACCGTCAGCTGTTTCTACAGTCCATCCGTCCGACAAAGTGCGGACAGCAGGTGCACCCATATTAATCATCGGTTCAATGGCTAATGTCATGCCGGGAATCAATCGTACCCCTCGACCGGCGGTGCCGAAATTGGGGACCTCCGGTTCTTCATGGAGTTTTGTGCCGATTCCGTGACCGACAAATTGTCGTACCACCGAAAATCCTGCTCCCTCTGCATGCTGCTGAACCGCAGATGAAATATCACCGATTCTGCCGCCGGACAGTGCCGCTTCGATTCCTTTATACAAGGCTTGTTCGGTCACGTCCATCAGCCGCTGTGCTTCCGGTGCTATGGCACCGACCGCAAAAGTGGCGGCAGTATCGCCCTGGTAACCATGAAGTTCGGCGCCAAGGTCAATGCTGACGATATCGC
>JAFYMD010000094.1 GCA_017556785.1 Clostridia bacterium
TACAAAAATGTAGTCACCATCGTCAAAGGTGGGCGACATAGAGCCGGATTGTACCGACAAAGGACTGTAACCAAATACTTGGGGTACATTTTGGTTTGCATTGGACGAGACAGCCACCATGGAAATAAAAACAGCAAAAATTACCAAGATGGCAATCACGACATCCAAAGCAATGTTCAAAATCTTTTTCACTACAGGGTTCATGATAACAGATCCTTTATAATTCAAACATTACATAAACAACTTTTCCCAAGGGCTGTTTTCACAGCCCTTGGGTAAGTAAAAGCGGAGATTTATGCTTCGGGAGCAATAAATTTCAAAGTGGTGTTAAATACACCGCCGGAAGTACCGTTCAAGCAGTCGAGGTCTTCGCCTTCCATCCAGATGTAGATACGAACTTTGTTGTAGCCTTTTTCAAGGGTCAAAATGTCGGTATCGGCAGTCATGGTGAAGGTTTCAACTTGTTGTTTTTGGCTATCGCCAATGTTGACGCCGGCTTCTTTAACGCCGTTATAGGTCAATTTTTGACCATCATTGGCATCAGCAAATTGAGCATTAGCAGCAGCGGAACGAACGGTAGCGTTGGGTTCCCAGATTTTGGTGGAAGCAGCAGTGTTCAAGCTACGGGCGTTAGCAGCGGTAGCAGCGTTGCCCAAGTCGATGAAAGCTACACGTACAGCAGTTTCAGCATCGGAATCGGTGGTACCGGCAATAACTTGAGAACCGGTGTAACCCAATTTGATGGTTTTGGTGCTGTCCATTTTGAAGAACAAGTCGAAGGCGATAAAGTTACCGTTGGTACCGGCAACTTCAACGTCAGCGCTGGTGGTCAGGTTACCGGTGCCATCCAAAGTACCGGTGAACATTTCCATTTTACCGTTAACCACGTTACCGGCAGTAGAAACAGGGTTTACTTGACCGGCAGGCAATTGGTTAACAACACCGGTGTAACCGGCAGCTTGGATTGCAGCGATATCGGACAAAGCGGCGGTGTCGAGGCTGGAAGTCCAGTTGGTACCGTCAACAGAGATTTGGATACCGTCTGCGGCAACAACTTGTACATTCAAGTTGCTGATGGTAGCATCGTTACCGGTGGTAAACCAGGCGTAGGTTGCGCTGGACAAAGCAACAACAGAAACCAATACCATAGCAATCACGGGCAATAATGCTTTTTTCTTCAGGTTTTTGCTCATTTTACATTTCTCCTTTAAAAGAATTTATCACCAACGGTTGGCAACACAAAGCAAGAGATCGGTACAGGGCAAATGCCCTTGCTGTTTGTACCTACCCTAAACGGGTGTCTTGGTGCCGGTGACTCGTAAGTTCATCGACATCTTGACCTCTCCTCCTTTAATGTCGTCAACACATTCAGGATCGTTTCCTTCCAGCCAAATAACCACCGTATATTTGTCCGTCTTGCCGGGGGCAAAGCCGCCTATCGGCTCGCTCATTACCCGCGACGCGGAAGCAAAATTTTTGGTGGCATCGGGTTCCGGCTGGGTAGAACCCTTTTGAGGCTTGGCGTAGACCGTTTCCACACCATTGCGAATGATCATAACACGAACCGCTTCATCTGCCCCCAGGGCGGCCGATTCGATGATGATTTCGGCTTGATAATCAATTTCGTCAACGCCTATGTTTTTCACGTAAAAGGTGTGGGCGATATAGTCCTCGCCGTTATGGGCACCGTCCACCTCATGAAGGTTTTCGGGCAACCATGCTTTGGTAATATTGGTCATTTCAGGCACCACGTCGGCTTGAATCACCGTAGTGGGTTTGCTGAAATCGGCGGTATTGCACAACGAAAGCGAACCGGCAAACTCTTCGGGAACCATAACCGTAAAGTTACCTGCTTTGTTGACAAACACCGACAAACCATAAAAAAGTGCCAACAAAGTAACGGCGATAAGTGCTACCACAATAGCAACTCTTAAAAACATTTTACGACGATTTAACTTACGAGCCGTAACCCGCGCCGCAAATCGCCCCATGCCTTCGTTCATACCGTTTCACCGCCTTTGTTGTTCGTAATAAGGAATCGCCCCGCCGGGATCACCATGCGTTAAAACAATTCCCTTGCATATATCGGCAACCTAATTCTGCCAAACGTTCTTGTTGTTTTGCTTGGTTGACGCCAAACGCATATACCTTGGTCTCCAACGTTTTTGCCAATTGCATAACGCTCTTGACGATCTCATAGGTTTTGTGATTGTCTGCCACGTTGTCGATCAAAGCGCCGGACAATTCAATCACGTCAAAATCCCATTCGCTCAGCTTGGCCAGATTGGCATATTCACTGCCGAAATTGCTGAGGGTCAAGCCGATCCCCATGCTTTTGAGCCGATCCAGCACGTCGGTCATGGGCTTGTCTTCATATGCCAACACGGTTTCGCTCAGGGCAAACCGTACCATGGCAGGGTCAATCAAATAGTCGGAAAAGAGTTTTTCCAGTCCTGCCAAAAAACTCTTTTTGCGCAGACAAGAGGGCGACACCTCTACTGTGACAGGCAAGGGCGAAACCGATTGATCGAATTTCGACATTGCCAAGCGTTCGCACAAGCGAGTCATTCCCAACAAGGTCAAGGCGGGCAAACGACCGTTTTTTTCAGCAACCGAAAGGTACACTTCGGGTTGAATGGTGCCTTGCTTGTCGTCGTTTAA
>JAFYMD010000095.1 GCA_017556785.1 Clostridia bacterium
ATATTAAGAGGAGAAAAATCGCTGATGAGGGCAATCATGTCATCGTTGGGGGAGGAGGGCCCAACCCCGTTGATATAGCGAATCACGCCGCGTTCACACCCGCCGCCAATGTGGATACCGTCTTGGGTAAATCGTAGATCGCGATCGTCAAAGGTAACGTGTTCTATCACAAAGTCGGTAACGTAATTGAGGCGAATATGAAATGCCTCGCTGTTACGTACGGTCATGTTTCGTAAGATCAAATGACTGACGTGAGCAAAACTGATGAGAATACCGCGATGAGGATGTTCTCCTGTCCTACGGGGGTTTTTGCGACAGTTTCCTTCCCAAACTCCGCCTTCTACGATAATGTTTTTGGCGTTTTTTTCAGCGGTTAACAAATAAGGGCTTTCTTCGCTTCCGGTGTAATTGTCCAAAATCATATAGGCTTCCGGGTGTAGGCGTAACGTAAAATCAGAGGGAAGGGTAAGCATTCCATGAATGCGATATTTTCCCGCCGGTACGTAAATTTCTTTTTCACCCGAAGAAATCGCCGCCTGCAAGTAAGGAAAATCATTTTGTATACTGTCGCCTTTGGCTCCAAATATTTTGACCGAAGTCATAGGAATTCACTCCTCACATTTATAAATCAAGTACATTATAATGAATTTTTTGAAAAAAGTAAAGATGAAAACCGCGTGTTTTCAAAAGGAATTGTCGGTTTGGACTTGATTTTATGCATAAAATCTTGTATCATATCTTTGGCTTACGTAAAGGAGATGATATTATGTGGCGCAATTTTTTGGACACATTGCTTTCCGGCGCTTTTGAGTTCGGTGTGCGATTGATCTTAGCAATTCTGTTATTGGTCGTTGGTTTAAAAATAGCGAATTTTTTAATTAAACGAATTGCAAAGGGAAAAGGCTTTTCTAAATTAGACGTGAGTGTGCAATCATTTTTCAAAAGCGGCATGTCTGTTTTGTTTAAGACACTTGTTGTGGTTTCGGCTGCTATTATGTTGGGATTGCCCGCCACCGCTTTTATTACCGCGTTGGCTTCTTGCGGTGTTGCCATTGGTTTGGCATTGCAAGGTTCTTTGAGCAATTTTGCCGGCGGTATCATGATTTTGATTTTCAAGCCCTTTAAAGTGGGGGATTATATAGAAGCCCAAGGATACGAAGGTACGGTAAAAAATATCAGTATTTTTTACACAACGTTGACCACGTTTGACAACAAGGGTGTTACTTTACCAAACGGTACGTTAACCAACAATCCCATGCGCAATTTTACCGCTGAAGATACGAGACGAGTGGATTTGGAGTTTTCGGTCGCTTATGGCAGCGATATTGAGTTGGTAAAGGGTGTTTTATTGGAGCAAGCGGCAAAGAATACCATGGTTTTGGACAATCCCGAACCCTTTGCGTGCTTATTGCGTCAAGAAGCAAGTGCTTTGGTATTTCAATTGCGGGTATGGTGTAATACGCCCGATTATTGGTCTGTGCATTTTGAATTGCAAGAGGCCGTTAAAAAGGCGCTTGAACAGCAAAATATTTGTGTGCCGTATAATCAGATGGATATCCATATTAAGGCGGAATAGAGGAGTAACAGTATGAAACGGTTACAATCCGAAGTTGACAAATATTTGCGTTTGGAACTGGTCGGACATATGCTGACTGATCACACGTGGGACGGATTTGAACATTCTCATGCGTTTTATGAATTGATTTATGTATTTAAAGGACCTATTGTTCTATTGCACGATTCACAACAGCAAATCATTGATCAAGGTCAATGGTTGATTGTTCCGTCGGATCTAAGTCATTGTATTACGTCAAGCAGTCCATCATCGTTTATGTATATTGGGTTTAAAACCAATTTGGTAGATTTGGGGTGTGAATGTTTGCGCCCGTTTCAGCATGACCGTACGACAGCGTTTGCCGTCTTATTTAGTCAGTTAAATGATATGGTAGACATGGTGTTTACACAAGGCGTAGCATTTGATACGTTTACGCCTCGGTTGTTATCTCTCATGATTTCAGCAATTAGCAGTCTGCAAACGAACGAAAGTATCGCAGACCCCAAACGGGTATTGTCCAACAAAATTAAACAATATATTCATCATAACTATACAAAACCTATTCGGGTAGACGAGATTGCAGCGGGACTTTATCATACCCCGCATTATTTGGGAAATGTATTTGCTTCCGTAAATGGTTGCACGATCAAAGAATATGCGCTTCAATATAAAATGAATCAAGCGATAGTTATGTTGCAAAATCCTTCTAACTCCATAGCCGACGTAGCCGGCATGGTGGGATTTGAGTCACCACACTATTTTTCAAAATGTTTTAAAACCTATTTTGGTTTTTCCCCATCGAGCTTAAAAAATAAGGAGAACCTCTCATGAACATGAAACAATGGATTCAAAATTATCGATCCAATCCCCATAAAAAAGCTATGCCGGTACTTAGCTTTCCCGGGTGCCAAATAACAGGGCATTCGGTAGGGCAGGTGGTGTCCGATCCAAATGTTCAATCAGCATGCATGAAAGCGATTGCTTCTCGCTATCCTGACATGGCAGTGGCCTTAGGTCCTATGGATCTTTCGGTGGAAGCAGAAGCCTTTGGTGCAACCGTGCACTTTTCTGAATGTGAAGTCCCTACGGTTACAGGATGTGTTTTGGATATTGATTCCCCCGAAGAAGCCGAACGTTTGGCAATTCCGGAGGTCGGCACAGCTCGGACGGGAGTATATATTGAAACCGTGAGATTGGCGAAAGAAAAAATTACCGATCGTCCTGTTTTTTCCGGATGTATCGGTCCGTTTTCTTTGGCAGGTCGGTTGTTTGACATGTCTAACGTTATGATCGCGTGTGTAGAAGAACCGGAAATGTTGGAAACGGTGTTGGAGAAAACGACCGCTTTTTTGATCAATTATATAAGTGCGTTAAAATCTGCGGGAGCTGATGGAGTTGTTATGGCGGAACCTGCCGCAGGCTTGCTTTCCCCCACATTAAATCAATCTTTTTCTGTGCCTTATGTGAAGCGGATTATCGATGCGGTTGCTGACGAGAATTTTCTGTTTTGCTATCATAATTGCGGTCCGTATACGCCTCGTCAGATCGATGATATTTTGACCATTGGTGCTGATATTTATCATTTTGGAGATGCCATTGATCTGCGTGAAA
>JAFYMD010000096.1 GCA_017556785.1 Clostridia bacterium
ATGCCAGGTATGGAAGTATATTTTCAAAAGCAATGTTATCATGACCGGTTATTGTGGCGCGATGAACTAAGCCATATTGCAACCACACAACATGTGTGTCAAAATCACCATGGGCCCAATAAACCTCAATGCTTGATTTGGCGTTTTGATAATATCCATACCCCTTCTCCCCAGCCAAATATCCTTGCTTTTGGGTTTCCAAATACGGTTCATCATTTTCGTAAAATCCGGGAATTTGAGCGTTTTCTACTACAATATTAAACTTTGTTCCATCTGCAAGGGAATAATAATAAATATGGGCTTGAGATGGAGTATGAATTTTGATTTGATCTAAAGAAGCTATTGTAAGCAACTCTTCAGAAGGATGATAATAAGCAATAGATCCCTTGTTTTTAGCTTGCATCAAATAATCTGAACGATCCTTTTCATAAGCACCGCTACCTTTTTGTAGCCACGTTTGCAACGCTTGTTCTGACACAAAGGTTGGATATTCTCGTTCAATATCTGCTCCGTGAATTTTTTCCGGCGTTACGGTTGTCGTAGGTTGGTTGGGAGTAGACACCGGTTGTTGAGCAGGCGGGGAAGGCTCGTTGGTTTGTTCTTGTTGCTGAGCGGGAGCGGAATTTTGGTCAGGTTGGCCTTCTTCAGGAGTGGGTTGAACGGTATCATCAGCAGAACCTTCTACTTGAGAAACCACTACCGAGTTGGCGTTTTCAACCGGCTTGGCATCGGTTTTGGTTTCGGCAGGGGATTCGCTGCAAGCCGTAAAACAAACGGCGAGTAGTGCAATGGTTAATAGGATTGATAATGCTTTTTTCATGATCTTCTCCTCCTGTTTATAAATAATCGTTTATAAGTTGGGTGCAACCTTCACAAAACAGTGCTTTGCTGGCATCTATTCTCATTTTATCTGTAACCGTAGGGTCATCACTTATAATTATTTCCCAAAGATCTAAAAGGTTACTAGTTATCCTATCATACGACATGACACAGTCACCGTGATCCGTGTCGGGTGTTTTGTTCGTGCCAGACTTCGCTCCCAACATATGTGACAACTCATGCAAAGCAGTAAATTTTTTGCGGTATTCCGAGTTTTCTCCGGCGTAGAACGTAATTCCGACTTGAGCTCCGTCAGTAGTGGCTACACCGGCGACAACGTCGTTGACGTGAGCTGTGGAACCTTCTTCAAGGCTTCTTCCGCAATTCCGATATCCGGAATACAGCAAATGATAGTCAATACCGTTGGATTTGGTGGTTTTTAAATTATATAGTTGTGCAACGTAGTTGGTATGATGAACCGAGGCGCCCGGTTGGTTAGTAGAATTACGATAATTTCGACATACACCGTCGCTGACACCGCTGCAACTGCATAAATTATCCCGATTTCCAACGCCGTGTACAGTATCTAACAATGACGTGTGAGCAGTCGGTACGGCCGTAGTTGTAATAGTAGCACCAAATGCATTTTGTATAATGGTTGCCATTTCATTGCGAATGGTAACCAATTCATTTTGCATGGCGGTTTGATTCGTGTGTCGTGCGGCATAAGCACCGTCATAGTAGATTTTTAGGTTGATATACGGCGTGATCTCCCACACGTTTCCGTAATCCAAATAGGACATACCGCATTGAGAGAGGGTTGCTGTTCGTCCTAAATCTCCTAAGGTGCGATCGCCGGCTACGGCGTTGGTAATGACGTATTTGCTGCCATTGGGAATAACGTACCATGTAGTACTACCGTCTTTTATATTAGCACCACTGTCGGTTAATACCAAATTTTCGGATTCATCTAAGCACAGCAGTTGATCGTCATATAAGGAGTAAATACGGTACGCACATTTAGTATTCACGGCGATTTTTTCGAAACGAAACATTCCGTTGGGCGTTAAGCTGGAGTTCCATAGGCGAAGCGTATCATCGCTGGCGCGCTACAAATATCGCCCGGTTTGTACGTCTTTGATTTGACAAGGTGTTTGACCAACGGTTGTTCCATATGGTTCATAAATCCGATTGATATCTAGGAAAGAGATGTTTTTCCCGGTGGGACGTTTTAAAACTAATGTGCTATCGGCCGCTTGTGCCGAACCGTTTAAGTCTGTGTCTGCTGCTAATTTGCGCAATTCAAGATCGGGACAACACGTTTCATCGTGCTTGCCGGCAACGTATTGCAAAATCCACAAAGCATCATCGGAATCGATAGAACCATTGATAATGCTTTCTCCGGCAGTGCTGTCGTATTCCGGATTCCCGATTAAGGCGATTTGGTAAACAAAGGCATTGGCGATGGGGGTGTTATTGGCAGTATAGGCCTGTGCGCTGTAAGTAATGTGTGTACAGGGGTTGGTTGACGACGGCTGACCGTAAAAGTAAAAACGCAGTAGTCGTTGGCCTTGGGTTACTGCATCTGTGTTTGTTACGGAAATGGTAATTTTACCATTATCGTCTGGGTAGGTTACGTCTACCATTGTGTTTGCCCGTAATGCCGAAATATCAATGTTTTTGAATCCGTACAAATATGCGTATTCGTCAAATACAATCTCTATGGTAGCATGATCAATATTAGGCTGATTTACTACCACTTATAATACGGCATTTTGGGTTAAGGTTGCATTGGGGTTGGTAGAAGCAATTTCATTTTCCCCCGGCACGATCGGTGTGAGGGGAATGTCGGTCATGGTGGCAATCGTAGTGTCGATTGCCGAGTTAGACAGTGCCGAACCGTACCGAGGGGGCAGGGCAGTATACACCCCAAAAAGCATGGCGACCATTACGGTCAAGGCTACCAATTTTTTGCGAATGGTTTTGCGTGACATAATAAACCTTCCTTTAGCCAAATCATAACGACTTGAACCACGATTTATGAAGGCGGA
>JAFYMD010000097.1 GCA_017556785.1 Clostridia bacterium
AACGCTTTTTTCCGTTTGGTTATGTCGGAATATGCAGGGGATTTGGACTATAACGAGGACCATCAATTGGTTCCCATGGGCAGCTTCCCCGACAGTACGGTGCCCGCGGTGGAACTTTCGTTTTTCCACGGCGATGATGAGCGGGAAACCATAGAACTGGAAGCCGATTTGATTGCCAATCGAATCAAAGAAGCAATGACCGTTCCGTGCGTGACCGAAAAAGGACAATTGCGGAATGCCAAACCCGGAGATTGTGTTATTTTGTTGCGTAGTTTAAAAAACCGCGCTTCTTTGTATGAAGAACGGTTGCGGCAACACGGCTTTTCGGTGATTGCGGAACAAGACGAGGACTTTTTTGAACGCAAAGAGGTTATGTGGACGGTCAGTTTGTTGCAAGCGCTGAACAATCCTACCGACGACGTGGCAATGTTGGCAACCATGCTGTCGCCGTGGTGTGGCTTTACTGCCGATCGGTTGGCAATGCTTCGTGCGGAACATCCCCATTTGCCTTTGGCCGTATGCCTGGAGCGAGCCGCTGCCGCAGGCAACGTATCGGCAAAAACCGTGCACGAGAATCTGGAACGATTTCGTGTCAAATCCGCTACGACATCGGTCGACCGATTGTTGGGGTATATTTATGATACGTACGGTATTTTGTCGGCGGTAAGGGTAATGAAAAACGGCAACCAATGTCGTAATAATTTGCTTGCTTTGCAGGCACTGGCCAAGGAATGCTCCGACAACGGATATGACCGTTTGGACGGGTTTTTGCGATATATTAAAAAACTGCAAGAAGAAAAGGCAACCGTGTCGGTACCTGCCGCTGCTTGTGACAGCAATGCCGTACGGATCATGAGTATTCATCACAGCAAGGGGTTGCAATTCCCTATTTGCTTTGTGGCGGGGTGTGCCAATGGATTTAATAAAATGGACAGTACCGCACCGATTTTGTTAGACGTGAATTTGGGATTGGGACTTACCTTGACCGATGACAAATTGCAAATGCGCCGTTCTACCTGTATGCGGCAGGCGGTGGCAACCGAGGTAGCACGCAGCAGTATATCGGAGGAATTGCGGGTGTTGTACGTGGCAATGACCCGAGGAATCGACCGCCTGATTTTATTGACAGCGTTGAACAATCCCGAAAAAAATATTTCAGATGCCGTAATGGATCTGGACAGCGGTAATGTGTCCGACACGCAGGCGTTGCGATTGGATCCGGAACTAGTATTGTCGGCATCGGGATATGGGAAATGGTTGCTTTATTTTGCATTGTTGCATCCTTCGGGAGGGCAATTGCAATCCTATGCCAATACCAATTACGGATATTTGCCTGCCGAGGCAGAGCATTGTGACATACGACTTTGGCACGCTCGCCAAATCGAACCACCGGTTCCCTTGCAGGTGCCGCAAGAACGGGTACGGTGTGCCGATCCTGCCATGGTGTCACGGTTGCAAGCCCAATTGAATTACGACGATCCGTATAAGCCGTTGCAGCGTATGTTTGCCAAACGTAGTGTTTCTCAGCTGGTGCACGATACCCCGCACGTTTCGCGGCATGAAACCCATGCGCCTCGGCCATCATTTTTGCAAGAGGGCGGACTGTCGGCTACCGAGCGAGGAACGGCACTGCATACCTTTATGCAGTATGCCGACTATCCTGCTGCCGCAACCGATTTTGGCTGGGAACTGGAACGCTTGGTCGCGCAAGGGTTTATGACCCAACAACAAGCCGATGGAGTTGATCATTCCAAAGCGGCCGCATTTTTCGCCGGCCCGCTGTACCAAAGAATGGCTCGTTCGCCGCGGGTCATGCGGGAACATAGGTTTATGAGTCAAATTTCGGTTACGCAATTGGATCCGACTTTACCCGAAAAATTCGAAAACGAACGAGTGGTGGTACAGGGGATCACCGACTGCGTGTTTGAGGAAGACGGACAATTGGTGGTAGTGGACTACAAAACCGACCGTGTCAAAGAAATCGGTGAATTGGCCGACCGTTATGCCGAACAATTGCGACTTTATGCCCATATGCTGACCGAAGATATGGGAATGCCGATCAAAGAATTGATTTTGTATTCCTTCCATTTGGGCACGAGCTTGTCGTTGTGATCCCCCTATTCGTTTAAAGGGAAGCGGATCGGGTTGGGTTGATTTCTTTTTTAAAATATGGTATACTAAATGAGTAGCGGGTGACAGATGTGGGAATCTGTCACCCCATTTACCATCTCACAAGGAGGTGAAAACGGTGGTTTACGGATTGGTTTTGTTGTTTTCTCGGTGGGTCTTGCCTGCGCTGTCCTTATTGCTGGCGGTTTGCTGGGTAGTGAAATTTCGCAACGCTCGGTTACCGCGAACGGCATTGGCCTACTTAGAGACTCGTAGCGGACAAATTTTGCCCATCTATGTCCGCGAAGGGTATATCGGCCGCAAGCGTTGGTGTGACGTGTGTTTGCCGTCGATCACCGTTTCGGGAAAACACGCGGTGTTCTTTGAACAAGAGAACAAGTGGTTTTTGGCACCTGCCAAGGGTGCGGTATATCACCACGGTCGTCTGTTGAAGCAAGCCACCTGCATTGCCGATGGGGATATGGTGGTCATAGCGGGGGAAGAAATGTTTTTTTACTACGGAGCTCCCCAAACGGTTTCGCCGCCTGCTCCCATTACCGCCGGCGGTATGCTGTGGATTTTGACCGTGTTTCAAGGAATCATGACCCTTCAACTTTGCTTGCGGTTTACCGACCCTCTTCCTGTATTGTTGCCTGTTTGTACTGCCGTATTGGTGGTGGGACAATGGGTGTATTATTTCACCTGCCGATTCATGCATTCCAATTGTATGCTGTGTGAAATACCAGTGCTGTATTTGTTAACGCTTGGATTGGCGGTATGTACTTGCTCGGCACCGCAGGTGTTGCCGAAACAATTGATTTGCGGTATGCTTGGCGCGGTAGGATTTGTTTTGGCTGCGTTGTTGCTCAGCAGAGAACAACTTTGTTATCGGTTGCGATACGGCATAGCCTTTTTGGCGGTCGTGGCCTTGTGGGGCACCGTAATGTTTGGTACGGTGATCAACGGCTCGCGGAACTGGTTGAGTTTTGGCGGGGTACTGACGGTGCAACCGTCAGAATTTGCCAAGGTTGCTTTTTTGGCGGTGGGAGCGTGTGCTTTGCACGTTGCCACCAAAAAAACCGATCGTTTGTTCTTTTTGGTTTTTTCCGCGTTGCTTATGGGGGCGCTGGTGCTCATGGTGGATTTCGGCGGAATTCTTATCTTTTTTGTTGCCATGCTGATTGTTTTACTTATGCGGTTAATGCCCACCTGGACGGTGGTTGCCATGGCCGTAGGGGCGGTGATTGCCGGGGGAATGGTACTTTTGTTGTTCCCTCACGTGGCACAACGGTTCGAAGCGTGGCTTCACGTGTGGGAATACCCTGCTTCGTTGGGGTATCAGCAAACCAGAACCATGATTGCCGCCGCCAGCGGTGGTCTGCTGGGGGTAGGAGGCGGCAATGGTACGCTGTTGTCGGTAGCCGCCGCCGACACCGACCTGGTGTTTGGCGTGCTGTGCGAGGAATGGGGCGGTTTGATCGCTTTGTGCGCCGCCTTGTGTTTTGTGGCGCTTGGTATATATGCTATACGGGTGGCCAAAGAATCGGGCAGTGCTTTTTATGCGATTGGTGCATGTGGTGCGGCAAGTATGATGATTTTTCAAACCGCGCTGAATGTATTCGGCTCGGTGGATCTGTTGCCGTTGACCGGTGTGACCATGATGTTCGTCAGTCGCGGCGGCACCAGTTTGATCGCCGCTTTTTTGATGATCGCATTTATTAAAGCTGCCGAATGCAAAGCAAGAAGTCGTTTGCGTCGAGGGAGGGAATCGTATGAATCGCGTATTTAGGAATTCTCTCAGCGTGCCGGCTTTGATTGTGGTGTTTTGCTTGGGATTGTTGTTGT
>JAFYMD010000098.1 GCA_017556785.1 Clostridia bacterium
ATAACCGAGGGGGTTCGTATACGTTTTGATTATTGGGCTGCCGGTGGAATAAAATCTTTAGGCGGTACTGCTGTGATTGCATCTTTATTGGAATTCAAGGTAACGCCCCATTCCGAAACCACCGCAGGGGTGCCGGAAAACTTAGCGGGGTCTTCCCACTGAATGGCGTCTACCGAAATGTCAAATGTAAGATTAAAGGTGCGGGCAACCCCCTGCGACTGGGCGGTCAAAGTTTTGTGATGTACCGTAATGTTTTTGGTCAACTGAACAGTAAGGTCACCGGGCTTAACCGGATACTTAAAATAAAACACCTTTTCTTCTTTACCTACCAGCCAGTGCCCGTCAGCCGTGTAATCGGCCCAGGTGTAGTCGGCGGTCCATGGCATACCGTTTACATGGGTACCCGAGTTTTCCCGAGGGGCTTGCCCGTAAATCAAACGGCCACTGCTCCAACCGCTGGAAGTCAACCAGTTATTGGTTTCTTCATTGGTCCAGTTAATATCAAACTTTACCCGTACCCATGCCTTCACGTTGCCATCGTTTCGCACCTTTAATTGGTTGGGCAAACTATATCCTGTGAGAGGAACAGCCACCACGTTGACATTTCCTTTTTGCATCGTGGTACTGTCGATCCCGGAAGTATGCACAAGCCATGCACCGGAGCCGCTCAAAGGAGTAAGCATAGCCAAAATGCAAACCAACAAAACATATCGCTTCACAATATGAAAGCATTTCAGTTTTCTCATTTGGCTCACTCTCCTTTAACTATATTTCACTTGATAATGGGTGGTACTGCTAAGGTATTTGGTGTTGTTTCGTCGGCATTCACAGCCATAGGCACCACCGCTTTGTTGCACAACCATGGTGGAGGTCTGACTTCGATTGGCCTTATATCGCCAAGCCCAAAAAAAAGGCAAGTCTATGCTGTAATTCCCCCACCGCAGTGCCACCACAAAGGTGCTTTTTCCACCAATGAACATGGGATACCGTACCCCGCATACCGAGTTGGCGGTATCTTTACCCACAATGCGGTAAGATGTGATTTGTTGGGGGTCGGGAGCGTTAGACGCGGTATAGTTGTTACCATTGGCATCTTTATAAGACAAACCGGTTTGCACGTTATCGGTAGGTACTTCCATCATAAATTTGCCCAAAATAATATCGGGAGAATTGCCGGAGCCGTTACCTTTGGAGTTATATCGTATGCACATTTTTTTTACACTATTTAATGTGCCGTATTTACCGGCAGCGCCACTAATGGGGAAGGTGTAGTAGTGAGCGGTATTCACCTTACCGTCAGAGTCGGCAGCCAATTGGTTGATAGGAACCGTGAAATTCCATCCGTCTTGGGAGTGAGGAGAGTCGGTACCGATTAAATTAAAAGTCAAATATCCGTCGGTATTACTCAAATTACTTTGGTAAGTGCTCAACGATCCCAAGCTTACAATCCAAAACTGCATATAAAAGTGAGAAAGCACCGAAAGATTGATCGCGTTAGGCCAAGTGATTTCGGCGGTATACCCCCAACCATTGCTGGCAACCGAACCGGAAAGCATATAAGCTGCGCCAATGCCACCGGTACCGGTACCGCGAGCATTCGACCATGCATCCAACAATGCCTTTTGGGCAGCCGTAGCAGAAGAATATTTTATAATACTCAAGTTGCCGCTATGCACAAGAATGCTTGCAGTTTGGTTATTGGTGGTACCGTTGATGGTGAGACCGGGGCCGGCCTCAAAACCGGAACTTGTATTACCGCCGGTAACATCAGCCAAGTTGGTACCGGCCTGGTTTCCCAAGGGCTGGGTAATCAAAATTTGGTCGGTAGCTGTACGAGTAAAATTGTGATGCCCACAGGTTTTTATGGGTGCCGCTGAAACGGTAGGAACGGTTTTTTTAGAAGGCAAATAAATGCACGCCGTAACTGCCAACACAATGCACATAACAAAAGACAAACAACGCTTCATGGTTTTCCCACTCCTTGACAATCATTTTGGGCATACAATCCCTTATAGTTGATTTCATTATACCCCAACGCAACCAAAAATGCAACTCTTTTTAACAAAATGTTTTGTTATATATTTTCAAAACAAAAAACAACCCTGCTTGGCTTTACCAAACAGGGTTGCTGACAAATCAATTACTTACGGTTCGCTTCGCATTTGGCAATCAAAGAAGCAACGTAGTCGGGGTCAAAGCTGTTGACGCCCAAAGATTTGGACACAGCGGCTTTGGCGTCTACGGTGTTGGCTTCTTGCCATGCTTTGCCTTCGGGGGTGTTGAGGGCTTCTTGCAACTTTTCTTTAAAGAACTTCATTTCTTTTTGTTGCATGGCGGTTACGTAACCGTCGCACAGATAGTCTTCCCACAATACACCGGGAATACCACCGTTTTCGTAGGTGGCTTTAAACCAACCGAACAGAGAAATTACGGTGCTGATATATGCACCACGGTTGGCTTTTTCACCCAAATTGTAGCGGATGGTGTAATCTTGTCCGTAGTGGGGGTTAATGGCTACGTCACGCATACGGTCGGCTTGAATCATGTGCATGGGCATAATTCCCATATCCATAGACCGACGGGTCAAATCGGCAACCTCTTCGGGAGAATAAGGCAAGGTACAATAGTCAGAATGGATGCAAACAATGCCGGTATCCGCCATTTGACGAGGCATAGCCGCTACGCGACGTTGGGAGTAATACACGTGACGGTACCGTTGATTGCCCGAATCGTAAGGCACTTCGGCGGTCCAGTTCCCGCCTTCGGTACGCATACCGACAATACCGTTGAACAAATCGCTGTTCATATCCAAAATGGTTTGGTAGTTGCCCATACGAGAAGCGGTACGGAATACGTCCAAATCTTCCAGGGGACGGCTCCATTCGGTAAACACCGCATCTTCGGTGGTGTAAGAAGGATGACCGTGGTCAATAAAGGTGCCTTCTTCCGGATCAATGGAAGCAAAATCCGCATAGTTGGTGCCCCATACTGCGTTCACGTCTTCGATGGTACCATATTTTTCTTTTACGTATTCACGGAAGCTTTCTTTGGTTTGGGCGTCCATAGGATGACGGTTTTGAATGTCAATACGATGCCAGCCACGGGTATCTTCCGCCAATACAGGCACTTTGCCGTCGCCCATTACAAAGTAGTTGTCGCCCCAACGTTTGAACTGATACTCGGTCTTAATACCGCAAGCTTCAGCAAGCAAGGGATCGTCTACGCTGGTGATCTTATTGGGGTCATATTTATCGTCGCCGGTAATCCAGCGAGCTTTTGCCACGTTGGCTTTGGAGTCATAAGGATAGGTAATCCAACCTTCCAACTTCATGCCAAGTTGTTTAATGGCATCGCACATAAACCAATGAGCATCGCTGTTATGGTTCGAGATGGGCGGGGTATCACGGGTAATGAACTCGCTGTCGGCAGGAGTCAAAACCGTTTCAAACGCAGCGGTGGTGGAAATCAGGTTGACACCGCAATCCTTCATGTCAATCAATTCATTGAGCACAGTTTGGTCGGCTTCGGGTCCCAGGGCAACGTGCACACGCATATCGCACATGGATTGGGCAATAACGGCAGGTTGCCGTTTGCCTTCATCGTCAATGATGTAGTTCATGTGCTCGGTATCCAATTTCACCTTGATAGAGTCGGTTTCTACCTTAACGGGAATGGATACTGCCACCTGATTCATGGCGTTGCCGCTCATCAATTTTAAGGTGATGCAATTGGTCCAAGGGCCGCATTGCAAATACATGACTTGTTTGCCGGTACGAACAGGGTCAATTTCAAAGGGATTGAGCCAACTGTCGAAAGAAGTCATGAATTCTTCGTAAGTATGCAACCAAGTATTCCGTTGGGTTTCTAATTTATAGGTATAGGTGATTTCTTTCGGTTCTACTTGACGGAAGGTATCTTCAATGTCAAATTCGAAATAGGCGGTTTCGTAGGTGCGGCCGCCCCAAATATTGGTAACAAAATTTTCGGGGTTGGCGGTTTCGTTACGAACCAAGCAGTTGATAATAACACGATATTTGCCCACGCCAATGTTTTCGGCATGGTCAAAGCTGACGTACATATCCCCTTCTTCACCGGGATACAAATCGTCCAGCAAACGGATGAACAGGTTGTTTTGGGCACGATGGTGCACCCAATTGCCGTTTTCATCCAATTTTTGCAAAATCGGTTCAAAGCAGAAGGTACCGTTGCCGTTTACGCTCAAAATGGTGTCGCCGGTATTTTTGTAGTGGAATTTCAGCCAGAAATAGTCCGAATTGGGCATAACACCGCTTGCGGTTAAATCGGTAGCATCAAAATGAGGGTATTTGGTGGCTTGACGGTCATTTTCAAAATTCCCGTGATGTAACGCACGGCGTTCTGCATGGTTTTCGGCAGTTACGTAGCCCAAATAATCGAAATCTACTTTAATGGTACCGGGCAAAATATTGCTGTAGAATTCTTTGCCGTTTTTGCGGTCAATATCCTCTAAACCGGTCGCCAAAAAATGCAAGGTGTCATAGGTAACACGGCTTTCCCGTTGATCGCAACTGGGGTTATAAAAGGTATATTCAATGGGCACCATGTCATAAGCGGTAAATTCGGTGGGCAGATTAAAATAAATAACGCTACCGCTTTCGATTTCCAGCTTACCTTCATAATGCGGCACATCGGCATAGGATTTATAGCCATTTTTCAGGCGGTCACGAGACAGGGGATTATAAATCATACCTCGATCATTGTGAATTTGATACGCATCCGAAACATCGGTACGGGGGGTATCGGTTTTACGTTTGGTTGACATAAGGAATCTCCTCCTTGGATTCACACCATATGGTGTATATTCTAAAAGCAATGTACCATATTAAGCATAAAAAGTCAATCAAAAATCGGGCTTTTCGTCTGGGATTTTTATTGATATTTGCTCTTTTGTTTGCGGATGCACAAAAACGAGTTGTGTACACACAAGTCGGAAATTCTGACCGTTCTGTTCCTCTCCGTATAAAAAATCATATAAAAGAGGGCACCCAATCGCCGCCATATGCACCCGAATCTGGTGGGTACGACCGGTTACGGGTTGCACCTTGACCCAAGCCCGATTGCCTTGTGTTTCCACCGTTTCATAATGGGTCAGGGCAGGCTTACCGTCGGAGCGTATTTCACGGGCAATCACACTCCCCTCTACCCTGCCAATGGGCAAAGTCACCGAACCTGCCGTGGGGTTGGGGATGCCGTCGGTCAAGGCGTAATAGGTTTTCTCAA
>JAFYMD010000099.1 GCA_017556785.1 Clostridia bacterium
ATTTTGAGCAACAATGCCGCTCGGCTCAAACCGCTGTTACCAAGGTAGAATTGACCTTGACCCTGAAAAAAGACCAACCCATGGTATTTGTGGATTCCAAAGTCGATAATGCTTCTAAATGGCATCGTCTGCGGGTGGTGGTGAATACCGACGTTGCTTCCGACGTAAGCACCGCCGACATTCCCTTTGATATTGTAACCCACGGGGAAGAAATGCATTACCAAGACACATATAGCAAAGTGCTTGCCAACACCTCGTTTGCTTTGTTGCAACAAGGGGAAAAAGGTTTTGCGGTATTGACCAAAGGTGCCCACGAATATCAACATTTAGACGGCAACCGCTTGGCCTTTACGGTGGTACGTGCTACCGGTGGCATTAACCGTTCTTCTTCTCGCAACTGGAAAACCCCCGGCAACCAATGTTTGCGTACCATTAGTGGTTCTATGGCACTTTTACCCTATATTGGCGACGTGATTTCTGCCGATGTTGCCAACCAAGCTTTGCAATTCCGTGCACCGCTTATGACCAACGTAAGTTGTTGCGATACCCATAAATTCACCGGTGGCAGACCCTGCGTGCAAGATACCGAACTAAATGAAATCTTCTACTTGCCCGACGCATATCCCACGGCATCGATTCCTTCTAACCAATCTGCCATTTCGGTAGCAGGTGAGGGGCTTTCGGTTACCGCCTTTAAAAAGTCGGAATACGGCGAAGGGGAAGTGGTTCGTTTTGTGAATTTAAGCAGTAAGCCTACCACTGCAACAGTTACGGCAAACGGCAAAATTTACCGTACCACCATGGCAGAAAAACGCAAACAATTCCTTGCTGTGGACAAGGTAGAGTTGACCGTAGCACCCAAAGAAATCGTTACTTTGATGTTGGTGCAACAACAAGGGTAAAATTACACCTTTTTGCGGAAAAAGAACCGCAGAATCTTTGTGATTTTTTCGCCTTTTGCTATTGATTCCACAAGGGTTTTGTGATATACTGAGAAAAATATGCAGAATTGGGATAATATGACCGATTACCACCCTTTGGGTGGCATCGGTTTTGTCCCGTCTGACAAAGGATGGATAAATTATGAGCAAAAAATTTGATGCAATTATTGCAGGTCACGTTTGTTTGGACTTGACTCCGAAATTTGACATTCACGGCAAAGCGGTTTCCGACGTTTTGAAACCCGGTAAACTGGTCCAAGCAGGGGAATGCTGCATTTCTTTGGGCGGTCCTGTTTCCAACACCGGTATTGCCATGAGCATTTTGGGTCAAGATGTTGCCCTGATGTGCAAAGTCGGTAAAGATATGTTCGGTCGCATTATCAGCGAAAAAATCACCGAATACGGCACCGACAAAATCATTGCTGTTGACGACGAAGTTGAATCTTCTTACACCGTAGCTGTAGTTATTCCCGGCAACGACCGCATTTTCTTGCACGACCCCGGTGCCAACGGTAGTTTCGGTGCCGACGACGTTGACTACTCTCAAGTAGAAAACTGCCGTTTGTTCCACTTCGGTTATCCCCCTCAAATGAGAAAAGTTTATTTGAACGGCGGTAAAGAATTAACTGAAATTTTCAAACGTGCAAAAGAAGCAGGTGCTACCACCTCTTTGGATATGGCTCAACCTGACCCTAACTCCGAAGGCGGTAAACAAGATTGGAACACCATTTTGAAAAACACCTTGCCTTATGTAGACATTTTCATTCCCAGCGTGGAAGAAACCATGTTTATGTTGTACCCCGAAAAATTTGAAGAATTCCGTCAAATCCATGCTGCTGAAAACGATCCTTTGGAAACTATGGACGAATCCATTTTGCCCTTGCTTGGTGAAAAATGCTTGGAATACGGCGCTAAAATTGTTGTTATCAAATGCGGTGTTCGTGGTTACTACATTCGTACCGCCGAAAAACTTGAAGGGTTCGGTGGCGTAGCTCCCTCCGATTTAGAAGATTGGAGTGGTCGTGAAATCATTTGCGAATCTTTCCACGTTGACAACATTCAATCTGCTACCGGTAGCGGTGACAGCAGTATCGCAGGTTTCCTTTCTTGTTTCCTCAATGGCGACGGTGTTTACGATTGTATTGAAACTGCTTGCGCTGTAGGTTCTCGCAACTTGACTGCTTTAGATGCTTTGTCGGGCATCAAGACCATGGAAGAAACCCGCGAATTGATGAAAACTTTGGATCGCAACGTTTATTCTTACGATACTTCTTACTGGACTCGTGATGAAGCCACCGGTTTGGTATTCGGTAAATGTGATAAAACCCAAAAATAAGGATTGCTCGGTAGTTTAACTACCGTTTTGGTAAAAGCCTATGAGATATGTAGACCTTGTTGACGTTTTAATGGGAACCGATTCCATTCCCAGTTTTTCGCGGGGCAATGCTGCTCCGCTTGCCACGCATCCTTTTGGTATGGCTTCTTTCGGTATCGAAACACGGGACTCTTTGTTTAGTTTGTTTTTCCATCCCGACGACCATACCACCACCGGTGTGCGGTTGACCCACTTGCCCAGTCCTTGGATTGGCGATTATGCCTTTTTGACCATTATGCCTCAAACGGGTAGCAAAGCTGATTTAACCCCGGCCTGCAAAAGTGGGTATCGTCGGTGGGAAACTGATATGCACCCCTATGGAATTGGCATGAACTTTTTGCGGTATCGCAACCATATGGATATGGCACCCTCTATGCGCGGTGGTGTTTTTGATGTAACTTGGCAACAACCCGAAGAGGTGCACCGCTTGGCAATTGACTTTGGTCGCCATGTGGCTACTGCTAAAATCGACTATGAAAATCGTAAGATTTACGGCACGGTTTCTACCTACATTTGGCCGGTTCCTGAAAATTTCAAAATGTACTTTGTACTGGAATGTGATCGTGATTTTGATGTCGACAACATTTTAGCGGGTACGTCTGAAGGGCAACGGTTTGAATCTGCCTCTGAGTATCAATCGGACAAGCTGGTTGTCAATTTGGCATTTGTAACCGACGGTCGCACCGACCTGCACTTTACCGTTGCTACTTCGTTCATCAGCTTTGAACAGGCCGAACAAAACGCCAAAACCGAATTGCATGGCAAAACCGTATTGGAATTGCAACAGGCGGCGGCAGATGCGTGGGACGATAAACTCTCTCGCATTGAAATTGACCCCATTGACGACGACCAACTTCGTACCTTTTATTCCTGCTTGTATCGCACTATGATTTATCCGCGTGTGTTTTACGAGTATGATGCTCAAGGGAATATGATGCATTACAGTCCCGCAAATGGTAAGGTTTATCCCGGTCCTATGTATACCGACAACGGTTTCTTTGATACCTATATGACGGTGTATCCCTTGTTCTCTTTGATTATGAAAGAGGAATTCGCCGAAATGTGCGAAGGGTTCTTGAACTACTATCGTGAAGCAGGGTGGCTACCTCGTTGGATGTCGCCTGCGGCTTTGGACTCTATGCCCGGTACCTTTATTGACCAGGTGTTTGCCGATGCAGTAGCCAAAGGTATTGTAACCGACCGTAAAACCATTGAAGATATGTTTGCGGCTATGGACAAACACGCCAACATAAAAGGGGACGAACCTCGTTACGGTCGTGACGGGATTGAAGAATATCTCAAATATCATTATATTACCTCTCCTTATCGTGAGAGTGTAAATAAAACCTTGAACTATGCTTACGGAGATTTTTCCATTGCAGTAATTGCCCGTCATTTGGGTATGATGGATGAATACCACAAGTATATTCAGCGGTCACAATATTACCGTAATCTGTTTGACCCCGAAACAACCTTTATGCGGGCGAAAGATGAAAACGGTAATATGCGTGAAGATTGGACTCAATACGATTGGGGTGGTGACTATACCGAGGGTGGTCCTTGGCAAAACAGTTTTACCGTACCTCACGATACCCAAGGGTTAGCCGACTTGTTCGGCGGTAGAGAAGCGTTGGTGAAAAAGTTAGACACTTTGTTTAACACACCGCCTCATTACCACTCTCATTGGTATGGTACCGAGATTCACGAAATGACCGAAATGGCAGCAGTTGACTTTGGTCAATGTGCGTTGTCCAACCAACCCAGTTTCCATATTCCTTATCTGTATTCTATGATGGGTAAACCCGACAAAACCGCCTATTGGGTGCGTAAGGCCGTGAAGGAATTGTTCCATCACAAAGTTGGTTACCCCGGGGACGAAGATAACGGCAGTATGTCCGGCTGGTACGTATTCACCGCCATGGGATTTTATCCATCTTGTCCCTCGGTGCCGGAATACGTGTTGGGCTCGCCTGCAGTAAAACGGTGCGTCATTCATACCCATGAAGGTACCGATTTTATGATCGAGGCGATTAACAATGACCACGATAAAGTCTATTGGCGTAAACCGATGCTCAATGGCAAGGCGTATGATAAGGTTTATTTAAAACATGAAGATATCTTAAAAGGCGGTACTTTCCGCTTGCACATGACTCCTTATCCTGCCGGTTTGGAATATGACGAGCAAGCCGTTGGCTATTCCGTTTCTAAAAAATCGGAACAATAATGGAATATTGGCGTGTAAACGCCCTTTGATATTTAAAACATTATATTTTTGGAGGAAATACAAATGAGCAAAAAGTACAAGATGCACATTATTAGCGGTACTCACTGGGACCGTGAATGGCGTCACACTGCTGAACAATCCAAACTGCGTTTGTGCGATTTGGTTGACAACATCATTGATGTGTTGGAAAACAAGCCTGATTATAAGTGCTTCTGCGTAGACGGTGGTACCATCGTTATCGAAGACTATTTGGCAGTTCGTCCCGAAAATCGGGACCGCATCAAAAAATTGGTGCAAGACAAGAGAATGTTGATGGTTAACTGGTACACCTTGCCTGAAACCAACACCGTAGCCCCCGAATCTTTGATTCGTAACTTGATTAAAGGTCATGCCCAAGCCGCAGAATTCGGTGGCGGTATGAAATCCGGTTACACCGCTACTTCTTATGGTCAAAACTCTCAAATGCCCCAATTGTATCAAGGTTTTGACATTGATACCTGCATTTTCTATCGCGGTACCAACCGTCACGTTATCAAAACCCCCTTGTACAAATGGGTTGGTGCTGACGGCTCTGAGTTAGATGCTTTGCGTACCTTTGACGATGTAACCCGCACCAACTGGTTCTTCTTTGTACACAGTGCCGTTGTTCTGGGCAAAACCGCAACCAAAGACTTGAACTACTACTACAACATCGACGAAGTTCCCGTACATGCTGCTGATATGGACTTGTATCAAAAAGCATTTACCTTGCTCAACGAAAACTTCGATTATCATCACGATGCCGAAATTTTCAAACAAGCTATCGAAAATATCCGCAAACAAGTTATGCCTTATGCTATCGGCAACCACTTGTTGGCTTTGAACATGGAAGACAACGACGAACCCTATCGTTACCTGCCCGAAATGGTTGATGAGATGAACAAAATCTCTGACGATATCGAATTCGTACAAGAATCCATGGACGAATATATGGATACCATCCGTTCGGTTATGAAGCCCGAAGATATGTACCGTCACTATGGTGAAATGCGTTACACCACCATGGAATATGGTAACTTTAACTCTTTGTACGGTGCTACCCATTCCTCTCGTATTAAGCTGAAAATCCTCAACGATCAATGCGAAAACTACCTGCTCAACCATGCAGAACCTTTGGCTTCGTTTGCTTCTTTCTACGGCAAAGAATATCCCCGTACCATGATTGACCGTGCTTGGGACTTCCTGTTGAAATGCCACGCTCACGACTCTATTTGCGGTGCCGCAGTTGACCGTGCTCATGACGATATGTTGTACAACTTCTCGGTTGCTCGTACCGTAGCCGAAGAAGTTACCAACCGTAGTATGGCTGCCTTGTATAACCAAGTGAACTCTGCTTCTGCTTTCGAAAAAGGCGACCATATTATCACCGTTTACAACACCTTGCCTTTTGCTCGCAAAGAAGTTATTCCCGTTGTAATCGACACTCCTGCCGGCCCCGGCCGTAGCGGTTTTGCCGGCATTGGCGGTCAATCCATGGAAGACGAATTCTATGATATCATTGACGCCAACGGCAACATTGTAGAACACACCGAACTGACCCGTGATACCATCACCATCGGTGTAGAACGCGAATTGGATACCAAAGCCGCTCGTATGAAAGTAAATCGTCGTCGTATGCTGATTGCTGTTGACGTACCTGCTTTCGGTTATGCTACCTATGGTATGCGCTTCCGTGAACCCAAATATATTTACGAACCCCAAATCGGTGAAAACAGAAAACTCATTGCCCGTGACGGCGGTTTGTTGGAAAACGAAAACCTCAAAGTTGTTATCCATTCCAACGGTACTTTCAGCTTGACCAACAAAAAGACCGGAAAAACCATGGACAACATGCACTATTTCACCGACAGCGGTGAACATGGTAGTGCTCA
This sequence comes from Clostridia bacterium, assembly GCA_017556785.1. Classification (GTDB taxonomy): domain Bacteria; phylum Bacillota; class Clostridia; order Oscillospirales; family Acutalibacteraceae; genus UMGS1484. The sequence continues at coordinate 6,451 of JAFYMD010000099.1, forward strand.
CGTTAGCTGCCAACCCACCCGTAACTTCTTTGTTACCAGTTTGGGTGCCGCAACCAACATCACCATGATGGAATCCAACGCTCAACGTGGTGTATTCCGCATTGATTTGACCATGCAAATTCCTGCCGCTGTTACCAACGACGGAAAAGAACGTTTAGCTGAAACCAAAGCATTGCCTATCACCACCTATCTGACCTTGGAAAAAGGCAGCGAAATGCTCAAGATCAAAACCATCTTGCACAACGATTGCCGTGACCACAAACTGTGCGTAAACTTCCCCTCCAAAGTGGATACCGATTGGGCTTACGCCGAAGGTGCTTGGGACGTTTTGAAACGCACCATCAAATGGACTGTTGACGGCGACAACCAAGAAAAATTCCAACCTTTCCAACCCATGCAAAACTTTGTGGACTTGTCCGACGGCAAAGAAGGTTTGGCTCTGCTCAACCAAGGCTTGCGTGAATACGAAGTGCAAGACGATGACGATCGTACCTTGAAACTCACCCTCTTACGTGGTCAACGTGCTTACATGACCGCTACTTCGGATATGATTCCCGAAGAATTGGCTCAATACACCGGCCAACATTCTATCGGCAAAATGGAATTCGAATATGCTTTGTATCCCCATACCGGCGATTGGCAAGAAGCCAACGTATATCAAAAGGCTTATGCCTTTAAGACTACCATGAACGCTATCAAGGGTGTAGTAAAAGAAGGTGTTCTGCCTGCTACCGGTAGCTTTATCGAAGTTTCCGATGACAAACGCATCATGGTTTCTGCTCTTAAACAAGCAGAAGACAAATCCGGTATGATTGTACGTTTGTACAACACCACCGGCGAAACCGTGAAGTTTGACGTGAAAGTGAACTTGCCTGTTTCTTCCATTAGCGAAGTAAAACTCAACGAAACTCTTGTAAAAGATGTTGACGTGAAAGACGGCAAATTCTCCACCGAAGCCGGTCCTCACAAGATTGTTACCTTCTTGTTGAAAGCCTAATCAAAACGTTTTTATGTGCCTTCCGCTTGCGGAAGGCACATCTTTAAGAGGAGATATTATGAGTTTCTTTAACATTCCTTCTATTGGTTGTTTTGATGCCGATTGCGGTTTGATTCAACTTGAAAAATGCAGTGATAATTTCCACGAAGTCGGCAAAAACGGTGTTGTTTCCATTTCTGCCACAGGGGACAAAAAGGTGGAATTCATCGCTTATGAAGATAAAACCATCGCTTATGTAAAATCGGCTATGGGCTATCCTGCTTATTATCCTGTTCACGAAGTAAAGTTTGAAAAGCCCTTAAAAGCGGTTTTGATGGACTTAGACGGTACCAGCGTACGCTCGGAAGAATTTTGGATTTGGATTATTGAAATGACCACCGCAAGTCTGCTTGGCGACCCCAATTTTAAATTGGAACAAGAAGATATGCCTTTTGTTTCGGGTCATAGTGTGTCGGAGCATTTGAAATATTGCATCAATAAATATTGTCCCGATAAGACCATTGAAGAAGCCCGCAACTTCTATTTTGAACACACCCACCGTGAAATGAACGAGATTTTAGAAGGCCGCGGCAAAGAAGGTGCGTTTGTTCCTTCCCCCGGCATTAAGGAATTCTTGTTGGCATTAAAAGCCAAGGGCGTGAAAATTGGCTTGGTTACTTCAGGTCTTTACGAAAAAGCATGGCCTGAAATTATGTCCGCTTTCCAAACCTTAGATATGGGTTGCAAAGCCGAAGATTTTTACGATGCCTCTATCACCGCAGGATTCCCCCTGCGTAAGGGCTCGGTTGGTACCTTGGGTGAACTTTCTCCCAAGCCCCATCCTTGGTTGTATGCCGAGGTTGCCCGTGTAGGTCTTGGTATTCCTTTTGAAGACCGCAATCACGTGGTGGGGATTGAAGACAGCGGCGCAGGTGTTGTGTCCATTAAACTGTCAGGGTTTCCTACCATTGGTATCGGTGGCGGTAACATTGAACAAAGCGGCACAAAACCGTTGTGTGATTATTACTGCGAGACTTTCGACGAGATACTGGATATTATTTTGTAATTCTTAATCACTTTTCACCCCGTTTTCCATAGAATGGTACTATCCATTGCGTGGGAGGCGGGGCTTTTGTTTGAAAGCATTATGATTTTATCATGCTTATTACTTGCGGTATACGGTATGGCAAATCTTATAACGGCGATTGTATTGTGGTTGATTGCTCCCATTAAAGAGCATCCTTTTGTTATGCTTGTATATTTGCAAGAAAGCGATTCGGTTCGCTCACTCCTTATGTCAGCAAGAGAGCGGTTAAATAACAGCGGCTTACACCGTACGACAGTATTTGTGGCGGTAGATTGTGGACTGAATGATCATCAAAGAAGCATTGCAAATGAATATTGTAAAACCGAAAATGGCTATTTGGTCTATGAAGAAGAATTGTGTGAATATTTAAAAAAACACTCTTTTCAAAACCGTGTGAATACGATATAATAAAAAAAAGCAAGTGAGGAAGTGAAGACTGTGGAATACGAAATGATAGAAGGGATGGTTGAAACGATCACCTATCGCAATGATCAAAATGGTTACACGGTTCTTCAACTTGCCACAGAAAACGATTTGATTACGGCGGTTGGGATTTTGCCTGCTGTAAACGTCGGTGATCAAATTACGTTACAAGGAAACTATACTACCCACAAAACTTATGGCACACAATTCCAGGCCGAGGCTTATGAAATCTTGCGTCCGCAAACCGCCGAAGCGATTTATGCTTATTTGGCATCGGGAGCAATTAAAGGTATCGGCCCTGCTACCGCTGCAAAAATCATTGCTTTGTTTGGTGAAAACACCTTAACCGTGTTAGAAAAAGAACCGCATCGTTTGTCGCAAATCAAAGGGATTTCACCTAAAAAAGCCAAAGAATTGGGCGATTTGTTTACCGCACAATTTGGAATGCGAGAAATTATGTTGCGATTTGCCTCTTTTGGCATTTCAGCGATAGAAAGTTTAAAAATTCAAAAAGAATTAGGGGCAAAAGCGGTAGAAAAAATCGAAACAGATCCCTATCTGCTTTGTGCAAGCGAAATTGGGTTTCCTTTTGATCGTGCCGATGCCATAGCATCAAGCATGGGACTTTCTCAAGATTCGCCGTCTCGCGTTGATGCCGGAATTATTCACGTGTTACGGCACAATTGCGGTAATGGTC
>JAFYMD010000100.1 GCA_017556785.1 Clostridia bacterium
AGCTTGCTGGGAAAATAAGTGCATGGGCGGCTGACCGCTCGAAATGAAACGTTTTTTAGGGGTGGAAACCATGAACAAAAAAGATGCCAAATCACGTTTTTTCAATATTACCACGTTAACCATAGTGGGACTTCTGGTATTGTTGCTGTCGGCCGTTCATTTGTTATGGCACGGCAACGCCAACAGCATGCAAGCCTCGCCCGCTTTGGTCGCCCAAGTCTATTTTGACGGCGAATACCGCATTGCCGACGGCGAATGGCATGAAATTGTAAAAGGCGAGCATATTTCTGCTACCCAAGGGGCCGTGACCTTACGTGGGAATTTTCATTTGTTGGCACCGGACGGTGAGTATGTTGGCATTTATACCGACGAGATCCCCATTGCCCTTTATGCCGACCACATTAATTTAACCTTTTATCACGACAACACCGAGCTGTATACCGCAGACGTAGAAAATCCCCTGTACGGCGATTCCGCTTGCCACGAGGGGTGGGTCGCCCATACCCTTGTGTCGGCCACCGAGGATCCCATAGAGATTCGCATTCACAACCCCCACCGTTTCGGCAACGAGACCGCCATAGACGAAATGCTCTCTCGTACCGCACTATGGAACGGTATTGAGTTTGAAAAAGAGGAACTGGAACGGGGAAGCACACAACGAAATGTTGGTCTGATTTTCGCCATCGCTTCTCTGATCGTTTTGGGGACCGCCTTATTCTCTACCCTGATCCACACGAAAAACAGCAAGATCATTTGGTTGTTCGGCATTGTCATTTTATTGGCAGGCACCTACCTATCTTACAGCGCAGACGGGGTTTCTTTTTGGAACGAATCGGTGGTTTCCAACACAACGATTTTGGGATTCTCCATGATGTTCTATATGTTTTTCCTCGCCATTGCACTGGTAACTGTTTTAAAAAGCACCAAAACCATTGGTACCGTTGCCGTTACGCTACTGGGGCTGATCGATACCATACTGTTTATTTTACCGATTGCAACAGATATTCTTTTTTACGACACTTGGCTTTATTGGGCCGCCGCTCAGATCCTTGCCGACCTGATTCTGCTTGGTTGCCTTATATGGGAATTTTTGGTTGCCAAGGGAAAAATTCGCTTGCTTTATATCGGTTCCCTATTGCCGCTGATCTCTTTTGCTTTGGACGTTATGATGACAGATTTTGGCATTTGGAAGGGCGGCGTTGCCTCGAAATACGTTTTTACCGTTTTCTTCATTGCCGCCATGGTTGCAATACTCAGAATCATACCCAACAGTATCAATGCGCTGGCAAAAGCCAAAGAATTGGAAACCGAAAAGATCATGTTAAATGCTCAGCTGACCGAAAGCAGAGTTTCTACCATGATGAGCCAAATTCGCCCTCACTTTATTTACAACACCCTGGGCAGTATTGAACAGCTTTGCAACATCGACCCGCCCAAAGCGGGCGAGCTGGTTCACAACTTTGCCAAATATTTGCGAGGGAATTTCGGTGAGTTGGACAATCCCAAGCCAATACTTATGTCGCAAGAAATGGAGCACGTACACCACTACATCAGCATAGAAAACGTGCGTTTTCCCGATATGACCTTTTCGTTTGAAATGAATTCAGATGATTTCAACATTCCTGCCCTTACGGTGCAACCGATTGTTGAAAACGCTATTAAACACGGCTTGATGAAGCTGGAAAAAGGCGGTACCATTCGCGTGGTGTCTTATGAAGACGAGCAAAATTATTTTGTTGCGGTTGAAGACGACGGTGTGGGCTTTGACACTACGGTGTTGTGCGACAGCCGTGATCACGTGGGACTTCGCAATATTCGCGAACGGTTAAAAACCATGGTGAACGGTACGCTGGAAATTACCAGTACCATTGGCGGCGGTACGCGTGTGTTAATCACTATACCAAAGGAGATGCAAAAATGATTGCCATAGCGGTAGACGATGAGCCTTTAATGTTGGGGGCGTTGGAAAAAGCAATTAAACTTTCCCCCGACATTGCCAAGGTTGCCCAATTTTCAAACTGCGAAGAGGCACTTGAGTTTGCAAATGCCAATTATGTAGACGTGGCTTTTTTAGATATCAATATGCGGGGCATGGGTGGGCTTGCTCTTGCCGAGCGAATTACCGCTGTTTGTCCCTGTTGCAAAATTGTGTTTTGCACCGGTTATGAAGAATATGCTTTGCCTGCGTTTAAATTGCACGCTTCGGGGTATTTGTTAAAACCCATTTCACCGGAGGACGTACAAAAGGAAATTGACAACGTCATGGGGCTTCGTCAAAGAGAGCGCCTGCTCACCATTAAATGCTTTGGCAATTTCGAGGTTTATGCCAACGGCGAAAAGGTGACCTTTAAACGCTCCAAAACCAAAGAATTGCTTGCCTTTCTTGTGGATCGCAACGGTGCGGGCATGACATCCAAGCAGCTTTGTGCCACCCTGTTTCCCGAAGATACCGACGACACCAAAAATGCGGCCTATTTACGGCAATTGGTGTTGGATCTGAAAACCACGCTGAAAGCCATAGGGGCAGAAGAGGTACTACGCCACGAAACCAACTGCTACCGGATCGATACCGCTTTGGTGCGGTGCGATTACTATGGTTTTTTGGAAATCGGTAAACCGGATTTTTACGGAGAATATATGACACAATACAGTTGGGCAGAAGAAACCTGTGCCCTGTTGCAGTTTAAAAAATAAACAAAAGAAAAAATAATCAAAAGTGTTTTTCCTCCTTGTAACACCTTTGTAACAGGGGATTTGCTATAGTAACACAGTAGTTTGTCGCTTTAGTGGCAAGTTATGGCAAAAAACGGAGAGATCCGTTGTAAATCGATTACTTGTAAGGAGGAAAAAACATGGAAAACGCAAAAAAACAATTAAGAGAAGGTTCGTTGCTGGTATTGTTCTTTGCAGCACTCTCGTTGGTTCGTATGATTTTTGATGCTCTGACCATCTACTTCACCGACGCCAAAAACGTACCGGTGGAAGGGGTAACCCAAGATATCGTGACCATATCAAGCATTGCTTTTTTGGTAGTGGGTATCATCTGCTTGATTCCCCAAGTGTTCGTTGGTCTCAGAGGCTTGAAAATCGCCAAAGAACCCGCAGCTACCAAAGGACATATTGTTTGGGCAAGAATTTTGATGATCATTTCGATCGTAGGTTTGGTCTCTATCATCCCCACCCTGTTCGAACCCAACGCCGATTTGATCAACGGCATTTTTGGCGCTGTCGATTGTGTTTTGGACGTAGTGGTTTTTGGCTTGTTTATTAAATATGCCAAAGCAGTATACACTGCTTTCACCAAACAATAACATACCTTCCCTCGCTTGAAATCACCCTCGCTTATATGCCTCGGACGTAAAGCGAAAGACGAGGCAGAAGCAACAAACTGACATCGCTTTCTGCGGTGTCAGTTTTGCTTTTGCACATAGCAAGTGGCAAAACCACGAAAAAACAAAAATGGGAGAGTTTATCATGCCTGTTCACAAAAATAACAAAGCCAAAGTGACCCCAACCCAATCGTCCAAAAAAAGGATTCTTTTTTTGCTGTGTGTTGTCTTGTGTGTGCTCTCGGTCGGGTGTGCAGCCGAAACCACCGAACAAGCTCCAACCATTTCCTCGGTGTCGCAGTCTGCGGCTACGGGATCTGCGGTGTCTGCCCCTGCGGAATCGGAATCAACGGTGATTGAAACCACAGAAAACGACAACTTTGTGTTGATTACCGACGTGATTCCCGATGCAATTTTGGAAATTCGGTATTATTCCACCTTTAATTTTGTAGGCGAGCGAATCAACGGCTACCAAGCACCTGTGGCCTATTTGACCAAGGAAGCCGCCTCCGCTTTAAAAAACGTCAGCGATGAAGTCATGAAACAAGGGTATCGGATCAAAATTTACGACGCTTACCGTCCGCAAACTGCCGTTGACCATTTTAAGGCATGGGCCGAGGATTTGGAAGCAACCGAAATGAAATCCTATTTTTATCCCGAAGTGGACAAATCGGAATTGTTTGACAAAGGTTATATTGCCGCCAAATCGGGTCACAGCCGTGGCTCTACGGTGGACTTGACCTTGGTCGACATGAAAACCGGTCGCGAAGTAGATATGGGTGGCGGATTTGACTATTTTGGAGAATTGTCGCACCCCGATTATACCGAAACTCTTACGCAAGAGCAAATTGACAACCGCATGATTTTGCGACAAGCTATGGTAGACAACGGCTTTAGACCGTTGCCCGAAGAATGGTGGCATTTTACTTTGGAAAATGAACCATACTCCGACACCTATTTTGACTTTGCGGTCGACATGCCTGAATAAACTTCGCTTTTACCAACTAAAAACCTCAGTAAAAGAGCGACAGAGAAGTCTGTCGCTCTTGCATTCATAAAACGACCTATCATGGGTATATTATTTTATTTTTGAGAGTGGAGAAAAAGCAATGGATTACGTACAGATTCCCTCGGTGTTTCAACAACTGCAAACCATGGCGTGTTTGACCGAAACCGATTTGGTGCACACCCAAGACGGATTTTATTTGGCATATCGGTCGTTGTCAGATATACTTGCCAAAAAAGGGATTATTGATTTTCTTGATTCATCGGGCGAGCGACTTGCCTGTGACCGATTTTTTGACGATTGGTTTTTATATGCGGTGCAGAATGCCGAGCGGGTTACCTACGGTCTTTTAAAAATGCGAGAGCAAGAATACGACACCACCGAGCAAGCGCCTGCCGACGGCGATACCCCGGGGGTGACCGTGTCGTTTATTTCTTTTGACTGTCAAATATTGCTTGCTTGCCTTGACGAGCCAAGCGATATCAACCGACAAAAATTAAACAGCGAAATCAATCGCGTGGTGGCATATAAAGGGCAACGGCACAACAAAGCGTTGAAAAAATATTTTGTCAACCCCAAATCCGAAGCGGCGTATTTGGTGGCATATATGTATACCAAGCACATTGCCGCCATGGCAACCGAGGGGTATATCAATTTGCCCGAAGGGTACAAAGAAATTTATCGGCAAAGTGTTTTGCACAAAACCGCTTCGAAACACGCACGAATTCCTCGGTTTATACAACAGTTAAACCAACAGTCCCAACGGGTGATTTGCGACCAACAAAAATTGTATATTGGTGACCCGCAAAATCCCACTTTGCAAGAGCGAGAAGCGATTCTTGCCACCCACACGGGAAACACGTCGGTTTATTCTTTTGCCGCCGAGGTAGAATATCATGCCAAATATTTATTTGCTTTGGCAAAAATCAAACTTCCGTTTTTCGGCAAGTCGGTATATGATTCGGCAATTCGAGCAGACATGACGGTGGGTGACACGGAATTTGAAGGGCCTGCTCCTTTTTATCAAGAAAATTCAAGAATTGTAAAACGACAAATTGCCCTGCATTCGCAAAATTTGTTTCATAAAGAATGATTTTATAAGTAAGTAGCAAACAAAACAATTGATTTTTTTACGAGTTTCGTGTAAAATTATCTATGTGTAGCTAAACAATTGTTAATTACTGAAAAAGAGGAGAACTGTTTATGAAAAAAGATTTGATTTTCAGTCCTATTCTGTTGGCAATCGGTATTGTGTTGGCTTTATTAAGGGTAACACATATGCCGATTCATATTGCGGCTTCTGTTTTGGGGGTTGTGGTGCTGGTTGCTTATACTGTTGTTACCAAAAAAGAATGGAAACTTCCTGCGGTTGAAGTAATTATGCGATTGTTTTACGGGATTGCCTTGGTTACGGGCGGTGTACTTATGAAAGTTCATTCGGTTCCTGTACTTTCTGCATTGCATAAAATCAGCGCGGTGTCGTTTGTTTTGTTGCTTGTGTTTTTGTTTGTACACAAGTTGCTTGCCAAACGTCGCGGTCGTTAGCCAAAGCATAGTAACTTGAACCCGCCGAAACGCATGATTTTTCGGCGCTTGCGGCTTCTTTCTCCTTGCGAGAGCGACAGCTCGCGCGCGTCGAAACAACCCACAATCAACACAAAAACTCATACGTTATCGGTCGA
>JAFYMD010000101.1 GCA_017556785.1 Clostridia bacterium
AATTCTTGGGCGGTATCCAAAACATGAAAAAAGCTCCTGTTGCTATGTTTGTTGTTGACCCCCGCAAAGAAAAAATTGCTGTAGCTGAAGCTCACAAATTGAACATCCCCGTTGTTGCTATCGTTGATACCAACTGCGATCCCGATGATGTTGACTCTGTAATCCCCGGCAATGACGACGCAAGTCGCGCTGTTAAGTTGTTGGTTGGCGCCATGGCCGATGCTGTAATCGAAGGTCGCCAAGGTGCTGTTGGTTCCGCTGCACAAGAAGACGTTGCAGAAGAAACCGTAGAAGCTGCCGAGTAATTATACTTGATTATATAGGAGGAACTTAAAATGGCTTTTACCGCTGCTGATGTTAAAGCATTGAGAGAAAAGACCGGCGTAGGTATGATGGACTGCAAAAAAGCTCTTACCGAAACCGACGGTGATATGGACAAAGCAATTGACTATCTTCGTGAAAGAGGCTTGGCTGCTGCTCAAAAGAAATCCGGCCGTATTGCTGCAGAAGGTGCTGTTGTGGTTTATTCCGCTAACGGTGTAACCGCTATGGTTGAAGTTAACGCTGAAACCGACTTCGTTGCCAAAAACGAAAAATTCATCAACTTCGCCAACACTTGTGCTCAAGTAGTTGCCGAACAAAATCCTGCCGACGTTGATGCTTTGATGGCTTCTACTCCTGCAGGTTCCGATATGGACGTTACCGCTTTGTTACACGAATTGATTTTGCAAATCGGTGAAAACATGAAAGTTCGTCGTTTTACTCGTTACGAAGGCGAAACTGTTACCTATATTCACGGCGGTGGCGCTGTTGGTGTTATTGTTGCTTTTGATGTTAACGCTGCAGTAGCTGCAAAACCCGAATTTACAGCTATGGGTAAAAACCTCGCTATGCAAATTGCCGCTATGAATCCCGAATATCTCAGCGAGTCCGATATTTCGGCTGAAGAATCTGCTAAAATGAAATCTTTCACCGTTGATAGCGCTCTTAACAAGCCCGATTCGCTCCCCATTCCCATTCTTAACGCCCTCATTGCAGAAGCAATTGATGGTAAAAAATGGAGCGACGATGACATCGCTATTTACCAAGGTCTTGATGCTAAGCAGAAAAAGAACTTTGTAAACTTCATTTCGAAAGAAGCTTTGTCCATTCTTGCTGAAATCGCTGTTTCCAAAAAGGAAGAGATTTCCGAAAACAAGATTTTCGGCGGTTTGGTACAAGGTCGTATTGCAAAGCAAGTAAAAGAGATTTGTCTGCTTCAACAAGACTTTGTTCGTTCGGATCTCTTTGATGGTAACGTTGACGGTTATGTGAAATCGGTTGCCAAGGACCTTGGCGACGACATTAAGGTTGCAAGCTTTATTCGTTTCGAAAAAGGCGAAGGCTTGGAAAAACGTAACGACAACTTTGCTGATGAAGTTGCCAGCATGATGTAATTTTTTTTAAAACAAACAGGTTGCGGTTTTTATCGCGACCTGTTTTTTTGTGTTGAAATTGTCGCCGGTTTCTGTTATAATAACATGAAAATTATAAAAAAAGGAGGTATAGAAGTATGGGCTTTACAACGCAAACTTTTTTGTTTTTGTTTTTTCCTGCTTGTATGCTGACTTACTTGATCGTTGACCGATTATCTTGCCTAGGTTCTTTTGGTAATATTTTAACACGGTTACGTTTTAAGGACATTGTACTAATTCTTTTTAGTTTCGGCTTTTATATGTGGACGATCGGAACGGATGGTTTTCGATTGCTTGCGTATACTATTATGTTGTATTTTATTGCACAAGGCTTACATTGTTTTAAAACTTGCCCAAAAATTAATTCCCAAAAGTTTTTGCGTTGGTTTTTTTATGGCAGTATCGCGTTGTTGTTGGTTTGTTTGATTTATTTTAAATATACCGGGTTTATTGTTGTTACCTTTAATCGAGTTTTTAGTACCCAATACTCTTTTGGGAGCATTTTGGCGCCGCTTGGAATTTCGTTCATTACTTTTTCTGCTATTTCATATTTGGCAGATATTTATCGTCAAAAAGCTACTCCCGGTAGTTTGATCGACTGCCTTTTGTATATCACTTTTTTCCCGAAGGTGGTGTCGGGTCCGATCGTTTTGTGGAAGGATTTTCAACAACAGATTTCCAATCGTAAAATGAGTTTGGACCTTTCGGTAGATGGTATCAACTTAATTATGATTGGATTTGCTAAAAAGATACTATTAGCTGATGTATTTGGTAACTGCCTTGCAAAAATAGGTGTAGATAATCTGGATTCTATAACGATTTTGGGCACAATTGTTTTATATTTCCTGCAAATTTATTATGATTTCGCCGGGTATTCGGATATAGCAATCGGCTTATCTAAGTTGTTTGGTTTTTCTTTTTCCGACAACTTTAATTTTCCCTATCGTTCCAAATCAATTTCCGAATTTTGGCGCCGATGGCATATTTCGTTGGGTGCTTGGTTTAGAGAATATGTGTATTTCCCCTTGGGAGGAAGCCGTGTCAGTAAATTAAAAACCTTGCGCAATTTGGCAATTGTATTTGCATTGACCGGAATCTGGCATGGTGCCGGTTGGAATTACATTATATGGGGTGCGATTAACGCGATTGCCGTTGTATTCGAACGCTTACTTCAAAATAATAAATG
>JAFYMD010000102.1 GCA_017556785.1 Clostridia bacterium
ATACTACGATTGAAACCATAGTACACGCAAAAGAAATTACCAACAAGATCGCCATAGAACGAATCTGCCGCACCAAAGTGGGCGGCAGATGTTCCGATACGGTGTTGTTATGTTGTTTTAACACATCCATCACCTATTATTGAATTACTCTTGTGTATCCTCTTCGACAACAACCTCGTCAGCCGCAGACTCTTGTGCGGGAGCACTTGTTTCCTCGGCAGGTTGTTCACTTTGGTCAACGGGGGGAACTTCCTGTGTCTCCACACCCATTTGAGCACGTAATCGGGCTAATTCTTCCATCATATCTTGTGCCTTTTGACGTTCGGTTTCCATTTCGGCACGTTGTTCGTCTAAGAGTTCTTGTTGTTCTTTCCGATATTTACGCATCAATTTAATAAACTTCACAACTTGAATGACAATCAACAACAGGAAGGGAATCAAAATGATGGTGAAATAACCAATACCGCTTTCATCTTTGATGAATTCAAACAAACTACCCAAGAAAGGAATCGTGCCCGCATAACGACCGTATACGTTCGTAGCCAATGCCAATTCGCTGTCTTCTATAGGGTTGTTGTCCCCTTTGGTAACAAAAGCCAAGTTACCGTCTTCATCGGTCGTGATTTCCATAATTCTGTGGGTATTGAGTTGTCCGTAAATGGCAGGTTCGGTAGAATAGAAGGTGATGATATCGCCAACCTTCAAATCCTCGGCTCGAACAGCATCGGGATCTTCATCAATAACCGTTGCACCCTCGGGAACATATGTAACGTTTTCTGTAATTACAATATCCCCTTTATCAATGGTAGGCTCCATTGATTGAGTAACAACCGAATTGAGCTTATAACCAAAAACCCCGCGGTTATCCTTGCCAACCGTATGCATGGAAACAATGGTAAATACCATAACAAATACGGTGATCACCACCAAAATAATGGTAATGATAGAAATAATTTTTCTCCAAACTTCTTTGTTCACGGAATGAACACCTCCAAATAATCTATCGCTCATGCGAGGAGTATATAAATCTACATAGATGATTATAACATACCTCGCATCAAGATTCAACTATTATTTTTTAAATGATTACAATAAGTTGCTTAAAAGCGGAATGGCAAAATTTTTCGCCCATTGCTCGCCTTGGCTGTGCAATTGCATGTTTGATAAAACATCCGCTCGGTGAGCGTCGCACCCAATGATTCCGCAATTTCCGACCGCACCGGCAATTTCCCAAAAATTCTTATTGGGATACCAGCGGTTATCCATAAGACCCAACAGATTTATTTCCAGCGGGATATTCCGTTCTTTACAGAACCTGCAATAATCGGTCATCTGCTTTTGATACTCCTGCGGGTCTCCTACAAAACGCATCATATCGGGGTGAGCGTGGTATAAAAACTTACCGGTTGACAACCCCTCTTTGACTTGTGCGATATATTGGCTAAGCAAGCGAGGATCTTCGGTAGGTGCACCACACATGGGGGCACCCTCTTCGTTATACAAGGCATGCTGACCCAACAAAAGATAGTCGATATCATACGGCTCAATAAACTCCAAAAAACGTGGAAAAACCGCAGGATAATACTCAGCCTCAAATCCAATCAAAATACGAATATCTTTGGCATATTCTTTTTGCAACGAGCGCAAGGTGCACACGTAATCTTCGGTCTCTTGCAATTTCATGCGGAATCCCGAATAATACTCCCCTTCAAAGGGCATGGGAGCGTGATCGGCAAATCCAAGGACCTCGAGACCTCCCAATATGGCGTGCTCTATGTATTCTCGCTCGGTTCCCGTTGCATGGTTACATCGAAACGTATGTGTATGGTAATTAGCAATCATGATCGTTCACCAAATTTTCTTGCAAATATTGTTCCAAAATACCGACGGCTTCTTCCACCAACAAAGCACATGGTCTCGCTTTATAATACTCGTTATCGCGTTTAGAGGGATCGGCAGACAGTTTTTCCGAGAGCCCTGCCAGCAATTCTTTACAGATCAAGGTTTGGTGCTTGGTTTCAAATTCCTCAGCCAAATGACGAATTCGCCGATAAGCCAACGTTTTTGCCTCGTTATCGCAAGGTGTGGGGAATCCATAGAGCAATCCCACTACCATAAACATACCGGTTACAGCACCGCATACGCTACGGAGTCCGCCCATACCGCCGCCAAAGACGCTGGACAATTTCCCTGCCGTGACGGGATCCAACCCGGTTACGTCGGAAAAAGACAACACCACCGCTTGTGAACAGGTATACCCTTCCAAAAACAATTGGCGACCTTTTTGCTGTCGTTCTGTCATAACCGTTACCCCTCTAACGAAGCAAACAATTGATCCAACCAATCACCGTCAAACAGTTCGGTCATACCGGCATCGACACCGGCCGCCAATTTAGAATCGATCGGCAGTTTTGCTACCATGGGAATCCCATACTGTTTAGCGGTTTCGTCTGCATGACTTTGTCCAAAAATCTCATGCTTTTTACCGCAATCGGGACATTGAAAATACGACATATTTTCTACCAGACCCAATACGGGAACGTTCATAAGTTCTGCCATACGGACCGCCTTGCCAACAATCATGGAAACCAGTTCTTGGGGAGCGGTTACCACTACAATGCCATCGATGGGAATCGATTGAAATACGGTCAAAGGAACGTCACCGGTACCCGGCGGGCAATCGATAAACATATAATCTACGTCGCCCCATAACACGTCGGACCAAAATTGTTTTACAGTACCTGCAATGACGGGACCGCGCCAAACAACCGGATCGGTTTCGTTTTCCAGCAACATATTTAAAGACATAACCTTAATCCCGGTTTTTGTAGTTGCGGGATAAATCCCGTTATCGTCAGCCAACGCACGGTCTTTAATCCCAAAACTTTTCGGAATGGAAGGTCCGGTGATATCGGCATCTAAGATAGCCGTAGTGTATCCTTTGCGCGCCGCCAACACCGATAGCATCGCAGTCACCATGGATTTCCCTACCCCGCCTTTACCGCTGACAACGGCAATCACTTTTTTGACCTTGGTAGTTTGATGCGGTTCCACCAAAAAACTTTGGGGTGCGGTTCTGCTTCCGCAATCTTTGCCGCAGGTTGAACAATTATGAGTACATTCGCTCATGGTTAATTTGCCTCTTTTCTTAACTTACGAGAATTATCTGTCTTTAAATTTATTACTACGTACGGGATGACGCAACTTACGCAAGGCTTTTGCCTCAATTTGACGAATTCGTTCACGCGTAACATCAAATTGCGACCCGACTTCTTCCAAAGTGTGGCAACGACCGTCGCGCAAGCCAAAACGCAACCGCACCACTTCTTCTTCGCGGGGGGTCAACGTTTTCAATACGGCATCGATATCTTCGTTGGTAATCTTTTTCATGGCCGACTCGTCGGGTGCGGTGGCATCCTCGTCGCGAATAAAGTCCACCAAACGGCTGTCTTCTTCGGGCCCTATGGGAGTTTCCATGGAAACCGGTTCTTGGGCTACTCGCATAATTTCACGTACCCGTTCCACGGTGAGC
>JAFYMD010000103.1 GCA_017556785.1 Clostridia bacterium
AAACCGGCAGGGTTTCGGAGTTGGCCCAAGATTGCCAACCGCCGGAGTAGGAAAGGGGTTGGGTTTCGCCAAGCAGCGAGCCGTTGGAAAGGAATTGGATTTGCCCCGACTTGTCGGCCGCGGCGGCATAGCGGAAGGTGACGTTGTAGGTACCGCTTGCTTCTACGTTGCATTCAAATTCGATCCAACCATTTTGGTTAAAGTCGGTAATGTTTTTGCCGCCGGTGGTATCGGCACAATCTTCGGTGCCGTAAGCACGAGAGCCACTGTCATAATCTACACCCATCAGACGAGTGGTTTCGGTGGAAGAAATGAATCGTCTGTTTTTAATAACACCAATGGTTACGGTGTGTTTTATGGTGCTGTCGGTTACCGAAGTGGCGGTAACTTTAACCGAGTTAGCGGTTTCTTTTTCGCCAATGGTCAGCACACCGTCAGCGGTAATGGTGGAAAGATAACTGTTCACCGACCAGATAACGTCGGGAATGAAGTCGCCCTCGCCTTCCACCGTGGCGACTAAGGTGGCTTGTTCCCCTTGTTTCAAGGATTTGGGATGGCTGGAAATGGTAACCTTGGTAACGGGGTTAGGATTAGCACCTACTTGTAACACCAAAGAGGAGGTTAGGTTGGCGGTGTTATAAATACCTTCGGAAGGAACTACATTACCATAGATGGTTTGTTTGCCACCATATAAGGGATTGTAGTCACTCAAATTCCATTCTACGTTGGCCAAAGCGGTGGTGTCATCGTTCAATGTAACGGTTACGGTGGTGGGCAATGCTAAATCCTTGGCGGCGGTGTTATAAGGTACCGAAAGGGCATCGGGTTGATGCACCACCGTTACCACCTTGGCCAATTCCAAAGGTTCTAAGGTGTAATAGTTCAAGTTGTAGCCGCTGCCGTTGCAGGTGATCGCTAATTCACACATGCCTTGGGGCAGAACGACGTCAATATAAGGTTGATCTTGATAGGTTTGCCAACCGTTGGTTACGCTGAAATTTGTGGTGGAACCCAAATTGGTTTGGTCGACGGCAAGGGCTAACGAACCGTCCGTTGACATAGCGGCAACACGGGGAGTGAAACGATATACCCCTGCCAGTTCCACGTTCAAGCAATAATACAGGACTTTGCCTTGGTTGGTGTTGGTGGGGTTTTTACCGCCGCCAATGTCACCGCAATCTTCAAAGCCAACGTCACCTGCTTGAGCACTTTTTCCGTTAAAGGCTTCGGCTTGAATCACCGAGGGTTGGTCTTTGTAAACCGATTGAATACCTGCGTAGATGTCGTTTTGCACATTTTTGTAGGATTTCATGGTTACTTTCAAAATGTATTTTGCCGCTTGTTGCAAGGCGGTCAGGCTAAGGTTGCCACTATTTACTGCGTTCACAATAACGGCGGCGGAGGCAACGGTGCCATAGGTGTTTAAATCACAACCTGCCATTTTTTCGGTCACTTCGCTAGAGTTGTTGCCCCAGTCGGTCATAACCACACCATCAAAGCCCCATTCGTTGCGTAAAATGCCGTTAATCAGGTCGCTGCGTTCGGGGGCTTCTACACCATTGATTTTATTATAGGAGGTCATAATAGCCCAAGGGTTGCCTTCTTCCACGGTGATTTGGAAGGATTTTAAATAAATTTCCCGCAAGGCACGCTCGGTTAAAACACTATCTACTGTAGAACGGCAGTCTTCTTTGTTGTTTACTGCAAAGTGTTTGGGGGAGGTACCAATTCCTTGGGATTGAACACCACGCACATAAGCGGCACCGATTTTACCCGACAAATAGGGATCTTCGGAGAAATAACCAAAGTTCCGTCCGCACAAGGGATTTTGCTGAATGTTCACACCGGGAGCCAACACGGTGTCAAAATTGGCGGCAATCATTTGTTGTGCCACGGCGGCAGAAACACGGCTAACCAATTCATCGTTAAAGGTTTGAGCCAAACAAGTAGGGGAGGGGTAAGAAGCGGTGTTGGTGTTGGTGTTCAAGCCTGATACGCCATCAATAAACCAAGACACGGGGGTTTCATTATTCAACTGGCTACCGCCCATAACGCCGGCACAAGGACCACTGGCCAAACGAACGTAGTCGGCAAGTTCTTCTACGGAAAATTGGGCAAGATAATCATCCATTAAGCGAGGGTCAGCAAGCACTTGGCTGTAATTGAGGGTTTTGCCGGTGGTGTTGGTCATGGGTTGCTTGCCAAGGTCGGAAGGTACTGCGTTGGCGGTGGAGTCTTTTGCGACAACCGCAGCGGTGGATTTTCCGTTTTCGGTGTTAATCACCTTGGTGAAAGAGGTGACCGGTGTGCCGTATTGGGTGAGTTGTTGCACCACTTTCAGTTGTTCTTGGGTATAAGTACCGCCCATGTGATTTTTGGCGCTATGAGAATCGGTTCCGATGTAAATGGGGTAATCGCCGGCTTCCAGCACGTAGCAAGAGGGATTGCCGGTTACCCCTTCGTCATCGTAACTTGCCATATCGGCAATATCAAAGGTGATGGAAACGGTTTGGGCTTCCCCCGGTTGCAACAACTTGGTCTTTTGGTAGCCGATTAAGCTAACAGCAGATTTACCCAATTTGCCCTGGGGTGCACCATGATAAATTTGCACTACTTCTTTGCCTGCTAACGAACCTGTGTTGGTTACGGTAACCGTGGCGGTGATTTGTCGGTTGTTTACCGTAACAGAGCGGTCGGTCAACGAGAAATTGGTGTAAGACAGACCGAAACCAAAGGGATAGGCAACCTTTTGATCTTCCCCCGCAAAGGTTTCGAACCAACGGTAACCTACGTAAATGTCTTCGCTCAAAATTTGTTGGTTGGTGTTCATAAAGGCTTGTGCTGAGGGGTAATCGTTGTAGGTCTTTGCCCAAGTGGCAGACAACTTACCGCTGGGATTGGCGTTACCGGTCAGCAGAGAAGCAACCGCGTTACCACCTTCCATACCGGGCAAGGAAATGTATAGAATCGCATCAATGTTTTTAATGGTGTCGGTAAACGACATATCGATAGGACCGCAGGTGTTTAACAGCACAATCACCTTGTCAAAGGTGTTGGCAATGGCGGTCAGGTTATTCATTTCGTTGGTGTCTAACAAATAATCGCCTTCTCTTACCTGACGGTCAGAGCCCTCACCTGCAAGACGGCGTATGACATAAATTGCGGTGTCAGTACCGGTCGCTGCGGTAGCCAAATCTTCTTGGCTAATGGGTGTTTCAGGCAGATTAAAGTGTGCCCAAGGGGTGTATTCCCATTGAGAAAAGCCTGCTTGGTATTCAGCGTCGTAGGCTTTTAACCATTTTTCCGAGGTAATGGTAAACCCTGCGTTTTTCAACCCGTCGTATACACTTACGGTATAAGCGGGGCGATTGCTTTCAGCGCCTGTGCCGGTTGCACCGGTACGCATGGCACCGGCACCGCCGAACAAGGCCACCGTGCGGGTAGCAAGAGGCAAGGCTTGGTTTTGGTTTTTCAGTAAAACCATGCCTTCTTGTGCGGCTTCTAACGATAATGCGGCTTCGGCGCTGCTTACGGCAGCCAAAGCGGTGGGTGTTACGGTCATAATCATTCCTCCAAAACAAATTGCAAATGAAAGAATGATAGACAAAACAGAATGTAAAGATTTTTTCATGGGTCATTCCTCCTTGCCTATAATATACAATATACCTGACGTTCTTTGCAAGGCGAAAACATATTTAAAATCGGACAAATTTTGCAAAAAAGCCCTGTCGATGATTCGACAGGGCTTAAAGGTTGGTTATGCCATATTTTTCAGCATTTCGGCGGTAACCACGTATTTCATAGGTTCGCCGTTTACGTAGCGCTCGCATTCTTCAATGCAATAGTCAGCCATACGGATCACTTCGTTGCCGATGGACCCTGCAATATGACTGCTTAAAAATACGTTGTCCATTTTAAACAGTTCGCTGTCTTCCATAGGGGGCTCCGGCCAAGTAACGTCCAACAGAGCGGTGAGAGAAGGACGGCGTTTGAGTACGGCAATCATTTCATCTTCTTTTACCGTGCGACCCCGACCGGTGTTAATAAACACACCGCCGTCTCGCATAGCTTCAAAGCAAGCACCGTCAATATTGCCTACGGTGGCCTCTAAGTTTGGCATATGGTTCGAAATTACGTCCCCTTTTTGAAAAGCCTCTAACAATTCGACCTTGGTGCAACCCAAAGCGGCGGCTTGTTTTTGGGAAACGTAAGGATCGTAAATCAGTACGTTCAGTTCATAATCCTTCAGTCGACGAATGACCTCACGACCAATCATGCCGCAACCCAAAATCGAAACGGTCTGGTGAAAGTTGCCGTGATGCACCGAACGATTCCAACTTACATAGCCTGCCAAGGATTTGTTGTGTTGCAGGTTGGTAAAATACCCCTTCATAGCCAGTACGATTTGGGCAACCGTGAACTCTGCCACAGGAATGGCATTGGCCCCCCACGCTGACATAACACCAATGCCGCGATCCAAAAAGCATTTGGCAAAGCCGGTAACCGAACCTGCACCGTAAAAGACAAATTTCAGGTTAGGGAGCATGTCCAATTGTTCTTCGGTCAAAGGAAACATGCCCCAGGTGGAAAAAATAATTTCCAAATCTTGCAGGTGAGGCAAATGCTCTTGAATGTTTTTGCTGGTTACCACTTCGGGGTATAGCTCGTGAACGCGGGCAATTTGCTCTTTGCGCCCCATACCGAACACAAAGTCAACGGTGCTGGGATTGTTGTTAAAAAAGGCGGCTTTCATAGGGAACAACTCCATTTCGGAAGGATAATTTCGTGTAAGTAATCACAATTGAATAAGAACGGGATTTTGTATAGTCATGCTGCTTGGGGTGACGGCGCAGTCGTAAGCAAGAATTTTCACACCCGCCTCGTCTGCCTTAACCAAAGCCTCGGCAAAGGCGGGATCGGTGGCGCGGTTGGGAGTAAAGCAGGTGACTCCTTCGGCTTGAATAACAAACATTACGTAGCATTCATATCCCAAATCCACCGCCTTGGTCAATTCTCGCAAATGTTTGACGCCCCGCAACGTGGGAGCGTCAGGAAACAGTGCAACTGCATTTCGTTCCAACGTAACCCCTTTGACTTCCATCAGGATCTTGCGATTGCCCACGGTCGCAAAAAAGTCCATGCGGGACTCCCCAAAGGAGTATTCCGGTCGAATAACCGCATTTTCTCCCAAAAATTTTGGTAACCACTCGGCTACCGCTTTGTTTGGGGCTTGGCTGTCCATGTTAAACAAAATTCCGTTTTTTTCTACCGCAATCAGATCATATCTGGTTTTGCGAGCGGGCGAAAGGCAGTCCTGTAAATATACGGTTGCGTTGGGAACTAACAATTCCTTGCATCGTCCGGTGTTTTTGACGTGGCAAATTTCCATTTTACCATTGATTAAGCAATGGGCAATGAAACGATTGGGACGAGACAAAAATACACCTTGTACCACGTGGGGATAAGTCATGTCGTCACGCTCCCAATTTTGTTGATTTTTATTATTTTACCATTGTTTTTGTTGGAATGCAACCATTACTTTCGTGAAATTTTAGGATTGCAAAAATGTTTAAGGTGTTGTATAATATGCCGTGGATTTTCATATGAAACGGAATGAATGATTTGAGTTTATCTTTGAAACGGGCAATGTGTAGCGTTGCGTTGCTGTTGGCAGCCTTTTTTTGGGGAACTACCTTTGTCGCCCAAAGCGATGCTGCCGAAGTGATTGCTCCGTTTACATTCAATGGCATTCGCAGTATCATAGGCAGTGCCGTGTTGCTTCCGTTGGTTCTATTGATCGGTCGCGCTCCCCGTGTGGAAGGGAAGGCACCAACACCGTTAAAAAAGCAATGGCTATATGGGTGTATTTGCGGGTGTTGTTTGTTTTTGGCAACCAATTTGCAACAAATCGGTATTGCCTATACCACCGCGGGTAAATCGGGATTCGTTACCGCGTTGTACGTGGTATTGGTGCCGGTGTTTGGGTTGGTCATATTCCGCAAAAAAAGCAGTTGGAACATATGGCTGGCAGTTTTGTTGGCGGCGGTCGGCTTGTACCTTTTGTGTGTGACCGAAGGGTTTACGGTACAGTTTGGGGACGGAATCACCTTCTTTTGCGCAATCGTGTTTGCCTTTCATATTTTAGCGGTAGACAAGGTGTCTGACCGTATAGCAGGGGTCACCCTTTCCTGTCTTCAGTTTTTTGTGTCGGGATGTTTGTCGCTGATCTGCATGGCGATTTTTGAGGATCCTCAATGGTCGCAAATTGAGGCGGCGGCGTTTCCGTTGTTATATGCGGGCATTTTGAGTTGCGGTGTGGCATATACCTTGCAGATTGTCGGTCAAAAATATACCGACCCCACCATCGCTTCCATATTAATGAGTTTGGAATCGGTGTTCGCTGTTTTGTCGGGATATTTGATTTTGGACGAGACCATGACGAGCAACGAAAAAATCGGATGTGTGATTATGTTCGGCGCGATCCTGTTGGCACAGCTTTCACCCCAATGGATGAAAAAACTGTGGCAACGTGGGCGTAGTGCTACTTAAAACAAATAAGGAGTGTATGGTATGAAACGAAAATTATTGTCGGTCCTTTTGTGTGCTGGTTTGTGTATGGGATTGATCGGATGTGGTACTACCGCCAACCAAACGGTTACCGATCTGAACACCCCCCCTGTAAGCGGTTCTGCCTCCGGGAATGTAACCAACGAGAACGCTACCCAAAACGGTACGGTTCAAAGCGGTGTGACGACATCCAATGTGCCGAATATCCCCGGCAATTACAAGGTTACGGCCGGTTCGGTAGAAGCGGCACCCGGTCAAACGGTTACCGTGCCGGTTTCGATTAGCGCTAACGTAAACGTAGCCGCACTAACCTTGACCGTGACCTACGATCCCTCGGTGCTGACCTACCAATCTTATGCCGATGGTGATGCGGTCTCTGGTGCTATGGGGCTGGGGAACGTGGCGCAAACCGGTGTGTTTACCTATGCTATGATCTCGTTGAATCCGTTGAATCAGGCAGGCGATCTCTTTACGCTGACCTTCAAAGTCAACAACGACGCCAAACCGGCTACCACCCATTTGCAATTGAATCAACTTACGTTTAGCGATGAAAACAATAAAGAGATCCCTGTTTCTTTACACAACGGTTCGGTTGTTATAAAATAAAAAGGGAAATTTTGTTAAAACAGTAGACTTTTTACGGGACCTGTTGTATAATAAAGTTTGGTGAAAATATTTTGTTAAAAGAAGGTATAAATATGAAAACGAAAGCAGTCAGAATTTATGGCGAAAACGATCTTCGTTTAGAAGAATTTGAATTGCCGGCTTTGAAAGAGGACGAAATCCTGTTAAAGGTTGTTTCCGACAGTATTTGCATGTCTTCTTATAAGGCTGCGATCCAAGGGGCAAAGCATAAGCGTGTACCCAACGACGTAGCACAAAACCCCACTATCATCGGTCACGAATTTTGCGGTGAAATTGCCGAAGTCGGTGCGTATTGGAAAGACCAATACACCGTTGGCGAAAAGGTAACCATTCAACCCGCCTTGAACGATCCCTCCGACATTTACGCCGCTCCCGGTTACTCCTTCCAATATATCGGTGGTGACGCTACCTATGTTATCGTTCCCCGCAAAGTAATCGAATTCGGTTGCTTGCTGAAATTCAGCGGTGACGCTTTCTTCTATGGTTCTTTGTCTGAACCGGTTGCTTGTGTTATTGGCGGTTATCACACAAACTGGCACAACATCCCCGGTCAATACGCTCATAAAATGGATATTGTTCCCGGCGGTAAAATGGCAATTCTTGCCGGCGCAGGCCCCATGGGCTTGGGCGCAATTGACTATGCGATTCATCGCGATATGCATCCCTCTTTGTTGGTTGTTACCGACGTGGACGATGCTCGTTTGGCTCGTGCCGCTTCTATCTATACGGTGGAAGAAGCCGCCAAATATGGTGTGGAACTTCACTACGTAAACACCGGCAAAATGGAAGACCCCGTGGCAGGCCTTCGTGAACTCACCGGCGGCAAAGGCTATGACGACGT